>NZ_ASSB01000387.1:0-37817 GCF_000520755.1 Paenibacillus sp. 1-18 | reverse complement strand
ATGCGGCGGCAGACGGCGGCGCATCCAGTCCGGCCAATGGGTCTGGAGCACATGCATATCCGGGGCCACGCTTCGGATCATGGCTACCGCGTCCAGGCCCTGCCATTCCCGCAGCTGGCCAGGAACATCGCCACACCCGTTCACAGCAAGCGACCATGTCGCCACATAGATGTCGGGCCGGACATCACGCACGCCGCCTGCGCCGTTCACCAGCTCGCCAATCAGCCCGTTCACGGCATCCACGCGCAGATCGACCCACTGCGCGTACAGCTCCGGGACCTTCCGGTAATAATTCCGCGCATGCTTGTCGCGGAAATCCGGAAGGTCCTCACCGCTGCGTTTGCGGAAGGCGCGCTGTGCATGCGGTCCGATATCCCCGTATACTCCACTGCGCAGCCCGTTCCATTCGGGGAAATAAGGCTCCGCCACCTCAAACCCATCGAACGGAATGTCGGTGACAAGCCGGGCAGCAGCCTTCTTTTTCCACTCCACAAACTCATGTGCAAAATGCGAAAGCCGCTGAAACCCGTCGTCCGGTTCGCGCAGTAGCTCCATGCGCCATCCTTTCCACTCCGGCGGCAGCTGCGACACGCCAAAAGAGCCGTTGCCCAGCACCATCGCCCACACCGCCATGCCTCTGCGCTGAAAAGCGCTAACAAGCGCTGCATCCACTTCATTTTCACGTACCACAAAATAGTGGACGGTCCGGTAGCCCGCAAGGGCGATTTCATCTGCTATACTGTCCCGCGAACGGTTGGCGTAATAGGGAAACAACGGATCGATTTGAATACTGGGGCCGTTCAGTGCCCACGGCTTTATTTTTCCGGTCAGTGCCAAAGGAGCAGTCGATTCAGATCGGCCATTTGCGTGATTGCTCATTCGATCCACCTCCGTTGTTCACGTTTATATGTTCCTGCTGGTTCGCCTAGGTTACCATATTTTGAAAATTCGGTGAAATACAGCCGATACTGTTTCACCCTCAACAAACAGAGGTATTGGAATCACGAGTCAGGTTTAGCTTATGAACGGAACAGGAGGAATAGTCAATGGCAACTCAGGGCTGGCTTTTCTTCATATTCTGATCCTCCCTGAACCGTTCAGCTCCGCGCATAGCTTGTTTGCCAAAGCGGGCATACAGCCTGCCTCCCGGCAGCACCTTGAACAACAGCATCATCAAAGAAAAGAACAGCAGTGCCATGACCTCTTCCGCCAATATATACACAGGATATGGCCCTAAAACATCCAATATCGACGGTGTGGACGGCTTTCCGGCAAGAAACATGTAATTTGCTCCGAGAGCAGCATCTACGATCCATACGATCAGCGCCAAGCCATTCAGAAAAAGCATGGCTCCTCCAACGCTTTTCCACGTCGGTTTAAGTCCTTCTATCCAAGTCATATACAATGCCGCCAAAATAATACCACTATGGGCCACAAAAAAATGGATAAAACGGTAATGAGGAAAAGCATACGCCAAATTAGGCGTAAGTACCGCTTGAAGCGCTCCTCCAATTCCGGCAAAAAGAATAATCGGATATAGCCAGCGGTTTCGGAAAAACAGCATCAGAATTGACAGCAGTAGTGTCACACTACACAGCTCTAACGGCAACGACATCCGGGCATCCCAAATGCGCTGCGTCACGTACCATATATTTAGAGTCACCTCTGACAGAATGAGGACAGTCATTAAAAACCAGCGAATCCCCTCGTTTACAGGTTTATGCGACCGAATGAACCCTCGCGTCAGCCACAACAGCAAAGCGCATACAATGAGCCCCAGTACAGCCCATACATGTGATGTCGTAAAAGCCCTATTCGTTGCATTCTATTTTATACCAAAAAACCGAATATGTTCTAGCCGTCTTTCTTGCTTGTTCCATACCTCAGCCTTTATGATATAGATATCATATTCAAAGGAGATCTCTCATGCCCATTAATCGCCGATTAATTACAGATCAGGATTTCAGTGAGGCACTGGAACGCCATCTTCGTGTCCGGATATTTCAGGACGACCAGTTGATTGGCTCGGGCGGAACCATCATCCGTTTTGACGATCAAACCATCGTCGTGCAATCCAGTGTCAGTGATCTGGCCTACCATCCAAGAAATCAATGTGAATTTTTTGAAATTAAAAAATAGCCACTACACACCGGGAAACCATTTTGCTTCGTTTTCCGGTGTACAGCGGCTATATCTGATTTTGAACCATCATCCCTCGTGGCTGTTCCTGCTATAGTTGTATTCCACGTGTTTTCATCATGAGTTTATTCGTAAGCACTTTCAAATCCTCGGAGGAAGATGAGATTTCCTGCATGATAGCGGTTTCCTCATGAGCGGCTGTATAAATCTTGTGTGCACCTTCCGAGAAGGCCCCTGACATTTGCTGAATACGACGAATTTGTTCAAAGGTTTGATCCACCCGGTTCGTCTGCTCCGTTACGGCTTCTTCCATTAAGCGGATGCTCTCGACAAATTCGTGTACAATGGCGTTCAAGCGGTTCAGCGTCTGATCGGCAGTGCTTGTCCGCTCCGCCTCAGCGCTGACCAACGACGCTTGCTGATGCATCAGCTGCACCGTTTCTACGATTTGCGCCTGCACACGGCTAACGATGGCATTAATTTGCTGTACAGACTCCGTACTTTGCGCAGCAAGTGCACGAATCTGGTGAGCCACTACCGCAAAACCGTTCCCCTCTTCTCCCGCGCGCGCCGCTTCTATAGAAGCATTCAGCGCGAGCAGATGGGTCTGCTCCGCGATATCCTTCACCGTGCTTGTGATCGCTTCAATTTGTGAAGCCTCCTTTTCCAGACGTGCAATAACCTGCTGTGAACGACTATGTGAAGCTGTAAGCTCTCCCATTCCATCCATTAGAGATGAAAATACGTTCTGCGTTGAATCCACCGAATGCTCCATGTGACTTGACAATTCCAGCATATGTCCCGATTTGCTACGCATCATTTTAAAATCGCCCAGCATTCGATCCGCTGTTTCAATGGATTGGGAAGAAGCTTGCTTTTGCTGCTCCACACCATTCAAAATATCTTCTACCACCGAAGACATAGCCTCAATTTGAGTTGTAGCCTGTACAATAGCCAAACTCAGATTTTCCGCACTTTGTGAAGTTGTTTTGGTGCTGTACGAAATCTCGTTAAACATATCTTTAATGTTCAGCATCATGCGCCGAAATGCATCATAAAGCACCTTGATTTCATCATCCCCACGCCGTTCCGGAATGACAACAGACAGGTTTCCCGCCGAAGCTTCCTCGGCCGCCTTGGCCAATCTAACAATAGGACGTGTGAGTAATTTGGAGATCAACCAGCCCAAAATGCCACTCCACAGCACACCCAATAACAGAATGACCGAAGTATATACCCATTCTCGTGCATCTTGAGCAAGCCAGTCCTTGAGTACAAAAATAAAAAAAGCGCTTGTTCCGTAGGTTATTGCAGAAATTGCGACAAACGCAGCAACCATTTTCGTGCCTAGTGACATCTTCATGTACTGTAGCCCACCCCAAAAAACTCAAATTTGATTCCATTTTACCATAAAATTGCTACAATTCTAGTAGTATTTTTCACAGACAACCCTATTTATGAGCATAAAGATAGGGAGACTTAAGACCCTCACTCTAACTGCGAAAAGCACTATGTTATCGAGCAGCAGCCTGGAATAAGGCTAGACGAATCGCGCTGTTCCTTGCTTTACAGGCTATTCGTCACATTTTAATCAAGCTATTTGCCAATAAGCCAAGATTCCATCATTCGGAATTAATGTTATTTTCCTGTTGAGCGACTTTTTTCTTGACTGCTTCAATTGTGTCTATTTGGTGACTGTTTTTTTCCAGCACGGTAAACTCCCATAATCCAAGAGTCAACTTTTCGCCTTGCTGGATATCAAAACGCTCGGACAGCATCCAGCCGCCAATCGTATATACGTCCCCGGCCTCAATATCTGTCTCTAGACGCCGATTGACCTCATGAATAAGCGCCTGTGACTTGAGTATGTAGCGATGATCATCTGTTTTGGTAATAAGCGGGGTTAAGGCAGCGGGGGTTTCGGTTTCGGTATCGGTATAGGAAGGAATATCCCCAACAATCTCCTCCATAATATCCTCCAGTGTGACCAGTCCAGACGTTCCGCCGTATTCGTCCACCAGCACCGCTACAGAAATACGCCGTTTTTGCATCTGAATCAGCGGATCCCGGGCCTGAATCGTTTCAATTACCTGAAGCACCGGGTGAATATAGGGAGACATTGCTGTATTCCCTGTGCTGTGGCCCCGCGCCAAATCATGCAGAGCTTCCTTGACGCGGATCATCCCGATAATTCGATCCCGGTCCCCGTTTTCAGCTACAGGCAGAAAATTATAGACCTTGTCCTCGATCAGCTCCATAAATTCGTCCACCGTTGCTTGATGAGAGATGGAGCGGATGTGGATACGCGGTACCATAATCTCCTGTGCTGCACGGTCGTCAAAATCAAACACATTGTTCAGATAACGATATTCTGTGGGCGTGATTTCACCACTACGAAAGCCCTCGGATAACGCCAAACGAAGCTCTGCTTCACTGAGCGCAGCATCTTCCTCAGATACCTTTTTTAGCCCGAAAAGTCCCGTAATGACACGTGAAGAACGACTGAGCAGCCAATTCAGGGGATACGTCATTTTATAGAATATCGTAATCGGACGGGCGAAAAACAAAGCCATCGGTTCAGCAATCTGTATGGCAAATGTTTTGGGCACCAGTTCTCCCACGACCACCTCGAAATAGGTCAAAATCAGAAAAGCCAGCAAAAAGGACAGCACTCCTGTCAGGCCAGCGGGAATATGCGCCAGTACAAACAGGGGATGCAGCAGCTTCTCAACGGTCGATTCCCCCAGCCAGCCCAGCGCCATGGAGGTCAATGCCGTCCCGAGCTGACAAGCGGATAAATACTCGTCCAGCCGAGACAAAATATTTTTAACAGCTTTCGTATTTTTGTTGCCTTCGGAGGCCAGCTGATTGATGCGAGATACCCGCACACGAATAATGGAATACTCCGAAGCCACAAAAAAAGCAGTTAACGCGATAAGTAAAATAACCAGAATGATATTTATCGTTTCCATAGTCTTCCTTGCCCCGTTTACGTCGGAGCAAGAAGCACCCCCTTGCAGCAATCATTTTTGGATGGGAGCATAATATAAGTTAAGTATGTCCATAATCGTGTATTACCCAAAAATGACAAGGAGTAGACTATGATTCATTATATTAGCGGATCGCCAGCGGACTCTTTTGTACGATGTCTATCCATTGATCGGCTATCAACTGGTGTCCAGTAGCTGTCGGATGAACCCCATCATGCAGCCAGTAGGAAGCATCCGCCTTGGTAGCAGCCTCATTCAACAGGCTTTGGAGCGGCACAAATACGGCTCCAAACTCGTCTGCAAGCTGACGTACGAGCCGCTGGTAGCTCGTTATTTTTTCCTGCCAAATGTCCCACCGTGCTTCGGTAGCTCCCGTTTTCAAGATAAAAGGCTCACACAGCACCAGTCCGATATCAGGCAGCACTTCGCGCGTTTCCTCCAAAATGTGGCGATAGGCCCGTTCAAATCGGTCTGTCACACCGGACGGCTCCTGCTCCACGATTCGCCAGGCATCGTTCACTCCGATCAGAATACTGAGCAGGTCCGGCATCAGGCTAAACGTGTCTTCATTCCAGCGTGCATACAAATCCGAAACCCGATCCCCCGAAATCCCCCGGTTCACAAATTCCGGCTGCGTAGCACTCAACCGACTCCCCAGTGCACCTGCGATCAGATACACATAGCTCTGACCCAGCCAATGGTTCGCGTCCTCGTTCCGTCCTCTTCCTCCATCTGTGATGGAATCCCCCTGAAAAAGAACACGTGTATGTCCCATACTCGTCATCTCCCTAATTCCCTCCTTCAACTTTTCCAATAATACCCTTATCATACCTCGTATCCTCTAAATTAGAAAGCGATTTCAAAACATGAGAGAATAGTAGATTTGCCATATGAATTTTAATATATAAGCTGAATCTAAAAGATACCTATAGCGCCACTACGCAGGCGGGACAGTGCTTCCCATCGCCACCGCCCCCGGATTTTCTTGAATAGAGCCTAATCAGGTAAAAACCATATTTCACACCGCGCGATACTTGCATACCTCCCGAAAATTACAGCCGCCACAAGCTCTGCGTGAAGGCATCGGGGTGAAAAAAGACTCCGGTTTCGGACGATTATAATAATCGTCATCGAGACAGGACTTCATTTCCTCGATGTACCGCCCGACATTGCCAACCACCTTGTCAATATCCTCCTGCGCAGGATGGTACACTTCATGCTCTCCGGTCATCAAATATTCTACACGTACCTCGATCTTCTCCAGAGGAAGCTGATAATGCTCCTGCACATAGGAAGCATACAAAAATAACTGGTCTGAGAAGTCGCCTTCCTTGCCTGTCTTCCAATCGACGATAACCATATCTCCGTTCCCTCTGCGGTAGAGCAAATCCATTTTGACATATACCTTCGTCTCATGAAGCAGCATCGTATCCCACTTCTCCACCTCAACGATTCGAGCCTCACCCTGCTGCAGCTCACGCCAAACCGCAGTACGGTACAGATTGTGTACCACCGCATGCTGTCGCTCCTTAATCCGGGCAATCCGTTCAGGCAGCACTTCGTCATCATAATAAATTTCAGCGAGCATGATTCGATTTTTGGGATCTTGCTGCCATAGTTCACGTTGCAGCGATTCCTTGTAGCTGTCATTCAGCATGTTTTTCATCGCTGTCTCCAGGTATGCTGTACGCGGAATCGCACCCTTTTCCATCCAACCACGTATGACTGATTCACACATTTGATGCGTGATATTCCCAAATAAAATATATAAATTGCTCAGCTGTTTGAGCCGATACAACGTAACCTGCTCTTCACTGCCCTGTGCAGGATTCCAGCCGTTATGCGAGCCGTAATAATGGTAATAGTATTTGCGTAGACATTCATCGAATGTTTGGGCTCTTGATTGCGAATAGGACCAGGACGGGTACATAGCCATGAATAGGCCCTCCTTCATTAGAACTTCCATACTCTATTATACCTCAAGCCTGGGCTGCATCGTCCAAAAAGAACGATGACTTTAACCCATGGGCTAAAGTCTTCAACTGTCTAGTATGTCAATTCGCAAGAACTCCTGAGGTCCGTCCAACTATGGCTTCATTTTCAATCCTTCTTCGCCGCATGAATCAAATCACTTACATTAACGGCACCATGCTCACGGACGTTGACAACGAGTACTGGAGTTCCCAGCAATCCGCTGATCCATGCCTTATAATCATCAACATGATCATTGGGGAGAATCGTCAAAATGACTCCAGCAAAGCCACCACCATGTACCCTGCATGCGCTGTCCTCTATTGATTTCAAATACATTTCCGTTAATGCAAGCGCAACGGATACGTCCTGTTCCCGGTCAATCCCACTTCTATATACGTTTTGAAGCCATTTCCATGAAGAATTACCGGACTCGGCAACAAGCCTCAAGAAATCAGAAAAGCGTCCTTCCTTCAGCGCCTTTACCTGTTCATCTACACGCTTATTTTCTTCAAAAAAATGCAACGCACGCAGCACTGCACGATCTC
Organism: Paenibacillus sp. 1-18; assembly: GCF_000520755.1. Taxonomy (NCBI): domain Bacteria; kingdom Bacillati; phylum Bacillota; class Bacilli; order Caryophanales; family Paenibacillaceae; genus Paenibacillus; species Paenibacillus sp. 1-18. The sequence continues at coordinate 30,169 of NZ_ASSB01000387.1, read as the reverse complement.
CTGCTTTTTCCCTGACCATTTTGAGGTTGGCATACAGATCCTCTAACGATAAGTCACGGCAAACAGAAGCACCTAAAGACTGAGCCACTGCACGCATTTCGTTAGGCACCGCCGCGTAATCATCCGTCAAATCAGCATGGTCTCCGCCTGTTTTGACGATAACCAGAGAATATCCATTTTGCTGAAAATTCCAATGAACTGGATTTATGATCGGTTCCTTGGGGTTTACAAAATCAATGGCAACCAATCCCCCATATGCGCAAGCCATTTGGTCAAGCAGACCCGACGGCTTGTTCCAGTAGCAATTTTCAGCGTATTGACCGATTTTGGATTTGGCGACAGCATCCAACGTCCCTTCATTATAAAAATGGCTGATTATAGTACATATCAGCATTTCAAACGAAGCGGAAGAGCTTAACCCTGAAGCGGAGAACACATTGCTTGATATATAAGCTTGGAATCCTCCGATGCAATAGCCGAATTCGAGCAAGCCAGCCGCAATACCGCGGACCAGCAGCATCGTACCATCATCCTCCGGTCGTGGCGACAAGTCGTTTAAATCAATAACGTATTTCGTTTTGTAACCTTCGGAATAGAACGTAATTACAGGCTCCTCCACTTTAGCAGCTACAGCGATGGTATCAAGTGTAATACTGCCTGCCAGCACCTTCCCGTGATTGTGGTCTGTATGATTTCCTCCAATTTCACATCGCCCCGGAGCACTAAACCATTCAATATCCCCGACGCCAAAGTGCTTACGGTACGCTTGTACAAGTAATTGATATCGCGTCGTTTGCTCTGAAACCTGTTCCTGACCATACAGTCGGGCAAGTACAATTCGTCCCTCACTAGAATTCAACAGTTCCATATCTTTCATCGTTATATCCCCCTATTGTAGGTGATTCCACCGGTCCGCAAATATATAAATAGCACAATAGCACTATGATTATCTCAATTTTCCCTGTACAAAAACAGGGTACAATTTCAATCTGTAAGCGCTTATTCAAATCGTTTCCCGGGAATGCTTTCCTTCAAATCAACAGGAGAAAATGAAAAAAAGAACCGACCCATAAACGGGCCGGTTCCTGTACCTATACCTGCTTATTCCATGCACCAGCAGTGCTGGCATTGGAGACAGATATGTGAAACTTCTTTTTAATCGCGTTTCAGTGTATATCCCCCATCACTGTTACGAGTTACAGTAGCGCCCAGCGCCTCGGCAACCGTTTTGAAAGGGACATTCAGATATCCAAAACGATCCACATATGGAGCTTGTGGCAACGTCAACGGGCTTCCATCCAGTGTAGCTTGTTTGGACCCGCTTTTCAGCGTGAGTGTCTTACCAGTTATATCATCCACAACTGTATATTGCTTGGTAGCTGCATCCCACTTTAATTCAGCATCCAGCTCGCTTGCCAATTCACGAAGTGCAAAGAAGGTTGTGCCTCCACGATTATCCATAAAGTCATAATGCTGTTCAAAGGTTTTTTCTTTTTTTGTAATTCCCAGATCATTTTTCAAAATATTATAGATCGGAGAATTCGCATCAAAATTGCGGAGCGTCGCTCCCGGTGTTAATTCAGCTTGTTTATTCAGGTCAATCACACCATTCGAAATATCAACTTTGTCAGCCGTTACACTGCCATTGATGTTCCAGGATTGCGCTTCAGTCACAATTGAGAAGGACTTCACCGGGAGACCCTCCACATCTGGCAAAGCAACCGTCAGGTCTGTTGACGCTTTGCGAACATTTCCTTTTTCGTCAAAATACGAGTCGGTTTTAAGCACCGTGTTCGCACTCAGAACCGTTTTGATTTCAGGGGACTGTGCATACAATGTGCTAACTCCCACATCATACTGCGCAACAGCCAGATCCAAATATTTTTTAACCTCGGTATAAGCCTCATTAACCAGCTTTTCCTTATTGGCACTCAGTTCAGCTGTTACTTTATCGCTACCTTCAAGATTCATACCGGAAGCGATATTTTTAGTCATATCAATGGCTTGACTGATCAGTTCTTTCAAACCAGCCTCGTCCTTGGCCAGATTGGTCAGGAACGGTTTCACGAGCGCTACCAGCTCATCGCCACGAAGTTCAGCATGCAAATGAGTCAGTTTTACTTTATCCTTTTCACCATATACTTCCTCGGTTACAGACGTTGCAGAGATGGTTGAAGGGTTAGGAGCATGCTTGAGCATAAGTGCCGCAGCTGTTTTCGTCAGGTCTCTCACGTCTTTGGAATATACATAAGGATCAAATCCAGCAGGCAGACCTTCTAAACCCTCTTGCGGGTTAAAAGGTATGTAATAAGGTTTTTTGGCGCCTTCCAGTTGAATAGCCATACCTTGGCGATCCAAAGCAAGCTCAAACGGCAAATTATACTTGTCGATGTGCAATGTACCCTTGGCGGAAGCGACTTCCTCCGACTGTACCTTGGCTTCATCCACCGTTACCGAAATGGAATTAATCAAATCTATGATTTCCTGATCACCTTGTGTAATTCCTTCTCTCGGAGTCAATTTAAGAGATATTTTCTCCGTTGACTGCTGAGATTTCACATCAAGTGTTCCTAGCAGATTTTTACTTACATCAAATCCACCTACTGCCTGACAACCTGTCAAAGCTACCATTAACAGAATAAGAGGGATGGCAATCCATTTTTTTATATTCATATTAAACCCCTTTCAAGATATTACCGTACTCTGTTCTATTATCTCAGTGTTAATACGCATTGTAAATGATAAAATTGGAAAATAGAGCTAGTCATTTAGAATCAATTTTCAGCCTGCAGCATCCGGTGAGCCAGTAATGCCATTTCCAGACAGCGACGTGTGTCCGTGTCTGCTAAACTCCCCTCGACAATTTCATTAATTTTGTCCAGCCGATTATAAAGAGTTTGTCTGTGAATGTACAACATCCCGGCCGTATCGCGCTTGGAGCCGTGACTTTGAAAGTAGGCATCCAGCGTGTCCAGCAGCTGCATATGGTGCTCGCGATCATGCGCAATCAGTCCACCCAAGTGGTCCTGTACAAACTCTTGTAAAAAAGGAATGCTGGGTGCCGCCTTCAATAACTGATAGATTCCGATGCTGTCGTAAAACAGCCGATCCTTCATGGCCGGGACGCTTCGCGCGACTTCAATGACCTGATATGCCTCTTCAAAACTGCGGTCCGTCCCTGTCATACGATGCCTTACTTTACCAAAGCCTGCATGAATGCGCACCTTGTCAAGCTGGCCTGCGGCATAGTTCTGAATATATTGTACGGTATGGGCAAGCACTTTTTTCATTTGCGCCGCAGAACGCAATGTTAATTCCTCCCTGGCACAAAGGATGTAGCATTGACTGCCCTTCATCATTAACAGATTATGCAGCGTCTCTTTTTTCAGCAAAGAGCGAAGCAGCACCAGCACATCCTGATTGATGGATTCCTTGCGCACCTGACTGACATCCTTGTCCTGATGCTCCACCTCGATAACCCCTGCCCAAAATAAATACTGTCCCTTCGACAACAATCGCAGCCCCATCCGGGTTTGAGCCTGTTCTTCGCTGGGAAGCTGTCCGTTCAAAACATCCTGAATCAGTTCGTTCTGGTTACGTAATAATCGGTCTTCGAGAAACTGTGTCCTCAGCACCAATGTCGCGGCTGCCTTGGCTGTATAATCAAGCAGCAGCGACATTTCTTCCGTTGGGGGTTCACCGTGCAGCACCAATCCTACAGCAGAAAACACCTGACCAAAGCACACAACAGGCTGAAACAAGACGGCAGTGGAGTCATTCAGCTGAAACAGCAGATGCCCCTCGCGATCAGCTGTCATGCTGGATTCCACCTCGTTGGCATAAAAATCTGCAATGCGGTCCGCCGAATCCGGCTGGACGGAAGGTACGAACCGATTGGTGTCTATGGAGGACATGTAGATGATCTGCCGGGCAGTATAGTCGTGGAGCACTCGCAAGAGAGCGTTCATATCGGTGCTGCGCAGCGTTTCCTGCTGAAGCTGGCGTGAAAAACGCTCCAGATCTTTTAGCAGTTCATGATGGCGGTTAATAAGAAGGGAATGAATATCTTGCGTAATTTCCACAAAACGTACGGGCTGTTCAAATACGATGACCGGAAAATGGTGTTGTTTCGCCAGCTCCAGAATTTCCGGCGGGATCTCATGAATGCTTGTGCCCAGTTCCACACACAATCCCGCCGCTTCCGAGCGGATCAGCTGTTCCATATACTGGGATCGTTCCTCCCCCTTCCGGGTTAGCCACAGGCCAGTCGTCAAAATCAGGTCATGGCGGCTCACAAACGGGGAAACATTGGTGATCTCCAACACATGGACCCAACCAACCCGGCGGTTCGTGCCCTGCTCCCCCGCCGCCAACTTGGCCCGCCGGAAAACAGGACGTTCCAGCACATCCGCAATGGTAAATGTTTTTTTACCGCTCATCGGCATACTCCTTATATATATGTCTTGGTGTCATATTATATGACATATATTCATCAAAAAGTCGAGCCTTCAAGTCAGATAATCCGACAAAATGTATGATGTCAAGGAGCTTATCCCCCTGTAAACTGTACCTAATCTAACATGAATTGCATTTATCGGCTTGAGTCCATATAGCTAATCGGCAGCCTGCACAAAAATGATAATGCAATTTTTGTAATATTTAATGCCAGCAAACAGCAGTATAACAGCATAGCTGTCCTGAGCAACAATGATTTTCCGTTGGATAACTATTATGTTTAGGAGAGGTGAACGGAATGAACATCGGGGTTCCGAAAGAGATTAAAAACAATGAAAATCGTGTGGCTTTGACCCCTGCAGGTGCAGCTCAAATGCTTCAACACGGACATTACGTGTTTGTAGAGAGTCATGCAGGGATAGAAAGCGGATTTACCGATGGGGATTATGCCACTGCGGGTGCAACCATTGTGCAGCAAGCTGCCGATGTGTGGTCCCAGGCTGATCTGATCATTAAGGTGAAGGAGCCACTAGCCTCGGAATACGGATATTTTCGACAAGGATTGATTCTGTTCACCTATCTGCATCTGGCTGCCGAGCCAGCGCTGGCCCGGGCTTTAACGGACAACGGTGTAACCGCCATTTCCTATGAAACACTGGACGTCGAAGGAAGTCTTCCGCTGCTCACTCCGATGAGCGAGGTTGCAGGTCGAATGGCTGTACAAATCGGAGCGCAGCTGCTGGAAAAGCCAAAAGGCGGCAAAGGCATCCTGCTGGCAGGTGTACCGGGGGTCAAGCGCGGCAAAGTGACTATTATTGGTGGAGGGGTCGTCGGCACGAACGCAGCCAAGGTCGCCATCGGTCTTGGCGCAGATGTAACCCTGATCGACCTGAGCCTGCAACGACTGCGCCAGCTGGATGATATTTTTGGCAACCAGCTCCATACGCTGGTGTCCACCCCTTCTAACATCGCCGAAGCCGTCGCACAAAGCGATTTGCTGATCGGGGCCGTCCTGATCACCGGTGCCAAGGCCCCGCGGCTTGTCACGGAGGCCATGGTACAGACAATGCAGCCTGGTTCTGTGATCGTGGATGTCGCCATCGACCAAGGTGGTATTGTCGAAACGATTGACCACATCACGACACACGATCAGCCGACCTATGTGAAGCATGGCGTCATTCACTACGCGGTAGCGAACATGCCGGGGGCGGTACCGCAAACCTCGACGCTTGCCCTGACGAACGCCACGCTCCCCTACGCTCTCCAGCTCGCGGATCTGGGTGTACAGGAGGCGCTTCGCAAAAGCAAGCCGCTGCTTAGCGGCACCAATGTCCTGAACGGACATATCACCTACGAAGCAGTCGCCCGCGATCTGGGGTATCCTTACGTTCCGGTAGAACAGGCATGGCAGGCGAAAGCCTTGCACTAGAATAACTGCAGCTCAAAGAACCACACCTCCTTTTCCCTGAGGGATGAAGACGTGTGGTTCTTTTTCTGTTCACTGTATTTCATGTACTCGCAGCATTAGACGTATTCAGACGATTTCTGACGAAAGGAATGTCTGCAGATGGCGGTAAATATCCGTGATCTCTTCCAACGACATACGCACCAGTCCACTGGACGAGGGTGCCACAAATTCATGCATCTCGGGGATGAGCGGTTCAGGCTGAAATCCCCAATTTACTTTGGATTTTTTACTGTACTCAGTGTATACACCTTTGCCGACAAAGCAAGCAACCTTTGGACGATATTCCTTTAGCTTCGCATGCAGCTCCAGACGTCCTTTGGCGTATTCCTCGCGCGTAATGTCCTCCACGCCCCTGGTAGGGCGGGAAACGATATTCGTAAAACCGTAGCCAAGCTTAAGCAGCTCCCGATCTTCCGATGGATCGTACAAGCGAGGCGTCAAGCCCGCCCCCTCCAGTATGCGCCAAAAACGGTTGCGCGGATTCGCGTAATGCTGGCCTGTTTCGCCTGATTTCAAGCTGGGATTAAAACCAATAAATACAACGGATAATCCATAATCCAAATGATCATCTACCTCACGCAGCTCTGTCTCCTGCTCTGACATGGGCCTCCCCTTCCCTAAACGATATCCAGCGGCTGCTTCCGCGTTGGCGGAGGAAAAGCTTCGTCTATTCGTAGAAGCTGCTCAGGGGTAAGCCGGATATGGGCTGCCGCTGCATTTTCCCGTATGTGCGATTCCTGTACCGCTTTGGGAATTGCCCAGACATCGCCGTCCCGTATAACCCACGCGAGCGCGATTTGGGATGGAGTTACCCCGTGACTGGCTGCGATATCTACCATAACGGGATGCTCCAGCAGTCCCTGTCGCAGGCGTCCACCTTGGGCAATCGGGCAATAGGCCATTACAGGCACCCTGTGTGTACGGCTCCAAGGGAGCAGATCGTATTCAATGCCTCGCGAAGCTGCATGATACAGCACCTGGTTAACTGTGCAGGCATCGCCTCTATTCAGGCTCCATAGCTCCTCCATATCAGATTTGTCCAGATTGGACACTCCCCAGTTGCGGATTTTACCCTGCTCACGCAGCTTTTCCATGCCTTGTATCGTCTCTTCCAGCGGAATGTTCCCACGCCAATGCAACAGATACATGTCCATATACTCCGTTCCCATGCGGGTCAGGCTCGCTTCACATGCATGGATTAGCCCTTGGCGGTCTGCATGATGGGGGTAGGCCTTGCTGACCAGATACACGTCATCCCGGCGGCCCCGAATAGCCTCCCCGACGATCTCTTCCGCGCCACCCTCCGCGTACATTTCAGCCGTATCAATCAGCGTCATGCCCAACTCCAAACCAAGTTGAAGCGCACGTACCTCCTCTTGACGGAGCGAAGCCTTTTCACCCATATGCCATGTGCCCTGTCCAATGAGCGGCACTTCACGTCCGTCAGTCCATGCAAGTACACTTTTCTCTTGTTGGCTCTTTTGTTGGCTCATGTGCTTTCCCCTCCTTTTATACCGATTCAGTGGCCTGATGCCGCAGGCTTGTCAAAGACATGGCTCTGCGTCCAATGCTCTCCACCATCCGAGGTGGTATACATCACAGGTGCCTGCTCCGAATCCGAGAAAATAGCCCAGCCTTCCTTGGCATTCGCCATCCCGATTTGCTGGCTGCCATAACCGTCAAAGCTTTGCTTGCCATTGTTCCACGTCTTGCCGCCGTCATTTGTCCAGCCGATCGTATTGGGCTTGTCGCACGGTGCGCAGTAGCCGCCCATCAATGCGGTATTGCTGTTAACCGCATAGAGCATCCCCGGTGCCACCCCTTCATTTTTGGAAACATGATTGTCTTGCTGGCTAATACCGGGCGCGGGACCGCCGCCAGCCGTGGCATTCGCCAGTACAGCTCGCCAGCTTTGACCGCTATCGGCCGTATGCCAGAGCGAATACGAGGTCTGATTCATGCCTGTGCCCCCAATCAGCTCAATCCATGCGTTGCTCCGTTCCACCGAGCGGATAACGGCCCCGTTCAAAGGCTCTTCGGTCGTCCGTGTCATGACAGCGGTCCATTTTTGCCCTCCGTTAACGGTGTGTACAATCTGGAACGAGCGGTCTGTGGCCTGTGTTACCGCCCAGCCGTTTTGCCGATCATGAAAATAGGGCTGTCCCACCATATGATCAGGCACAGGAAGCGCTGACCAGCTTTGTCCGCCGTCCTTCGTATATTGGTTGCCGCTGAATCCTTCGTTGGATGATACAAAATGTAAAAAGCCTGCTGTTCCTTCCTTAGGTACTGTCCCTACAGCCTCCCAGCGTTTGCCGCCGTCGCGCGTTGCCAGCAGTGAGCCGCTATCTGCCATAGCAGCCCAGGCCTGCTGACCATTCAAGGCAAAAATCTGCTGCACCGTACCTTGGCCTTGATATTGCACATTCCAAGCCGATCCGACTGAGCCGGATGGTCCCGCGTCTGTCCGGGCAATCCAGCCATTTCCGCCGATCCAGCCGGATTGACCGTCGATCAGACGCAGTGCAGTAATATTATCCATGCGGACCTTCGCTACATGACCGTCCGTAGATGCTTGTCCTCCTGTCCCCGAGGTGGTGGATGGAGATGTAGTATTACTTCCGTCAGAATCAGTCTGCTGTTCCGGTGTATGTACTGCCACTCCTGAACCGTTCGCTTGTGCCGACGTTGAACCTTGCTGCTCATGCTGAGCCGCTTGGCCATCCGTTTTTTTCGATCCGTTTTGTGCACTCGTTTCACACCCTGCCGCCATGATGGCTACGGCGAGCAAAAGCAGCCAGGCCGATGTTTTTTTCTTCATTTTCGTTCATCCCCTTATGTTGTTGATATCCATGCTGATGCTGTGCGGGTATCGTAATCACAGCAGGGCATATTCTATGTATTACCCTGCTGTCTTCATTTCACTCTTACGGGCAAGATACGGAAATCAACTGTATGCAAATCATCATGGCAGATTTACGAGCCCAGAGCAACAAAGCCCCCTCTTTCAATAGCCCGGGCTCCTTCTTCGCTTTGCAGCCATTCGAGTAATCGCTGCATCGAAGGGCGTGGCTTCTCGCCTTCCCGTGTGACCACAAATAATTGAGCCGTGAATGGATATTGCCCCGAACGAATATGTTCTTTGTTCGGCTCCACTCCATCAATAGATAGAAATTTGACCTCTTGACGATTATGCATCACATTTGCAAAATAATAAAATGAATAGCCCAGCGCGTTGTGATCCTTGTTAAAATCTGCGACTGCATTAATCATCTCACCCATAATGCCAATTCGGAGTTCCCGGGGAGGTTCAGCCATCTCATGGCCTGCCATTACTTTCTTTTGCATATATGTCTGGCTTCCTGAATTTTCTTCCCGTTGATAAGCAATGATCGGCTGATCCTTTCCCCCCACTTCATACCAATTATGAATGTACCCAGCATATATGCGGCGAACCTGATCCGAAGAAAGTCCGTTAACCGGATTGCTTCGATGAACGAGAAAAATAAATGCATCGCGCCCAATTGGAGTGAGCTTCAGCTGCACACCCCTGCTTTTGGCGAGACGCAGCTCTGCATCGGATGGCCCGGCTACCAGAATCAGATCCGCCTTCTTTTCAATCAAATTTACATACGCCTGATGCGTCGTATTGAATTTCAGCTCGTGCGCCGCACGCGCCCTGCTCATTCCGGTCAATTCATGCAGCATATCCTGCGCAAACGGGATAGCCGCTGTAGCTCCGTCAACGACTGGAAAATCCCTCTCCGCAATGTATGGACGTCGAGGAAGCATCAGTGTAATCGTCAGGACAATGACGAGTGCAGCGGATATCGCGGCAACAACCCATTGCCATTTATGATCCACCTTACCATCCCTGCCTGTCACCGCTGGATAACGATCTACCCCGACGCCTACCACCATGCCGGCTATCGGCAGCAGTGCAGTCAACAAAAACCAGATTTCACTATGCTGTGTATACGGCTGTAATACCTCCAGCACTGGCTCCGCCCAAGCGTGATAAAGTGAAAATAGCTCCCACGAGCCTCCCCATACCTCGGCAGGTTGACCACCAGATCCCTGTAGCCCCACAATCCATAGCCACAGCCCGCACAATAATGACAACAGCCCGGTCAGCATTAGTGGAAGCTTACGCATACTGGAAAAACGCGCACTCAAGGCACCGTAAGCTGCAAAAATTAGACCGACAATCCAGGCATACAGCACTATCATTACAATCACTGCTGTATCTGTCACACCTGCATGCCTCAGCAGAAACTGCACATTGGATGCCACAGCTATACTCCAAATTACATTAAACATGACTGAAAACAATCCAAACATAAACGTACCGCCCAGCCATGGCAAAAACCATGCTGTCCGCATAGAAGCGCCTTTCTCCGTATCAGCTATAACTCCCTTTGGATCAGACATGTACATCCCCCTATACCTTTTATATGAAATAAGACTGTAAACAATTGCTTCTTCATTGTACAATTATGGTAAAGATTAGTATACGAGGAGATGGTAAAATGTCCTTAACTGATCATCAGGATCACACCTCCGATGTAACCTTGCTCCGAAAAACACACGATGATCTATGGTGCTCCTTACAGCATATTCCGAACGACGAGGCACTCAAACTGCTTCACAGCTTTGCAACACAGGTAGCGTTCTATCATGAAAAAAAGGACAAGGAGGCGGAATGGAAAAGCTACTTCAAAACCCCCTTGCCCTATATAGCCATCGCCGTCGGTATTTCACTGCCAACTGCCATGTGGCTTCTGATTTTGTTCTTACCCTAATGCGTATGGGAAAAAGGCCTTCCCTGGGGGAAAGGCCTCTTTGGTTTGAATCTTTTTTATATCGCTCTGGCATGGATCAAAAAACGGTGCTGCTTCACGTCCCAATATCCATCACGTTGGATGTCCAAATACAGACCATACAGCTGTTCTATATATTTCTGTGGCTGAAAGTCTGCAATCTGCCATTCAATTGCTTTTAAATAATAGACGAGCGCGCCGATATCGTAAAATCGCTGTATCGGAAACTGTTCCTGCTGGTCCAAAATTTCGAAGCCGTTGCTTTTCAGACCTGCAAGCGCTTGAGAAAGGGTCCAGTCCGCATACTCGTAATCTGGCGCTCCCAAGCGTTCGTTAATACCCGCACAATCCAGGCCCCCCACCTGTTGGGTCAAGAACGTCCCGCCTGGACGCAAAATACGGCGCACTTCCGCTGGCGAAAATGACTCATGCTTATTCAGCACAAGATCGAACCCGGCATCGTCAAACGGAAGGGAGTCGTCGTCATCAATAGCGATGACACGTACGCCCAGCAGCTCCAGTCGTTTTTTAGCAATTGGAACATTCGGTGCATACGCCTCTGTCGCACATACAAGCTCTGGAAAAGGGCGCAAACGGGACAATAACTCTCCCCCACCTGTCCCCATATCCAGCATCGCCTTGGATGTATGGATAAATGTCATAGCCTTGCTGACATAAGACCATTCCAAAGGCTCGCTTGCGACCCGGCCTGTATCCGAGATAAATGAGAAGTCCCATCCGAGAAAGGACTCTTCATGATGCTTTAATAGCTGTAGAAACTCACGATCTTCTATATATTTCATAGCTTGCTGCTCCTCCACAATTGGCCTGTACGTAATTAATCTGTACATTACAGAACTCTTCTCTCTTTAATGTTCTACCTTATATCTCTCTATGCCTTTATTTACGTTAGTCCAAATGTGGGAGAGCTTTTGTACTTCTCTGTCTCGCTTAAGGAGCTGTTGGCAGAAACTTAGCAAGCTCCGGTGTGATGTCTTTTGGAGTTAATAAGTAATAAACCGTATGAAAGCCGGAACCACTGATGGACTTGATTTTGACTTGGAACAGATAAGTGCCTTTCTCCACTTGTGGATCATAGCTATAATTATTGCGGTTATCCAGCACAGTATTCCAAAGTTTGGGATCTTCAATTGTGGTGACTTTATACTTCTGCTGCAATATCCTGAATAAATTCGCCGCTTCAATATACTTGCCAGGCTGATACGGCTCCTTCTCTTGAGAAACCATTGGAATAGCTCGAACCGATATCATGTCTTTCGACGTGATCATCACCTTGTCGGCATATCCTTTGCGTTCCAGCCAAGCATTCAGCTTGTGGAAGGATAAGCGCCAATTATAGGAGACGCTGCGAGTCCACTCTGGTTCTTCTGCTGAAATAGATGAAGGTTTGTTCAGAATTTCAATATTCCCCAACGCGTAAGAGCCTGCCTGCATTTCACTATAGCTCATGTCCAAAACATCTTCTTTCAGCACAGCTTCAAATTCACGAATATCTTCCGGATCAGTCAGAACAACTCGCCGTTCATTATCATCTGCCGATTGAATGCTGATCGTCTCTGCTTTACCGTACAGCTTATCAAGTGAGTAGCTTACTGTTTTGTACGGCTCAGACAGCATCACTTTCGCCAACGCTGCCCGGAAAGGCTGCTCAGGAAATGTATAACTGCGAGTCATAATGGTACCATCATCCAAACGATAGGCAATGGATATCCTTTGTTGAGGCTCTTTATTGGACCCGGACGTCTCTCCAGCTGAATGTGCTCTCACAAGCTCACGCTGTAAATTTAGCACAGCGGCGATAAAAGCTTTATCCTGCGAAAAGTAAAGATTTTTCTGTGCTGATCCCCCGTCCAAATACAAATTTGGCCCAGCATAGACTTGCTCGACTGAATGCGCGGTTGGAATCCGTTCCTCGTAGCCTATCCAGCTAGATGTGGGGATGTACATTGCCAGTCCCAAAACCGCACCGTATGCGACCAGTTCCAGCAAAGCACGAATACGTACAATTTGCCACGTCTTGCGGATGACCATCTCCACAGCAATATAGCCCAAAATAGCTCCAAGCACATACCCGAAGATCAACCAGTCTCTCCCCTGGCCTCCTGTGCCATAAAAATATTCTCCTACCAGCAGTATGGCGCATAACATAACTCCTGCCTTAAAAATGGGTTGGAAGAAGGTAAAGGCCATGGCCTGCGTTGCCTTCTCTGCGAGCCGTTTGCGATATAACACATAGCTCAAAATTACAAACAGCAAGGAAACACCAACATAAATAAGCAGCTCCACATATGAAAATGCGCTACTCGACAAATCCATAATGCGGGTGAACGGCGATAAACTATACCAAATATTATTGCTGCTACGCAACCCCACGCCATTACTACTTTGAACAATAGTTCCAATAATCTGAGAGTAACCATATAGATTGTGACCCAGAAAACGACTAATCATGGAGTACAAAAAAAAGGGCAACAGCAGCAAAGCATACACTACAACGGATTGCAACAGCGATTGTCCTACACAGATACCTACAAACACGGTAAAAGCAAACAGGAAAATCGTAAGAACCGATACAACCAAAGCCCATGATCCAATATCATTGATATGGAAAATAAAAGGCAGCTCAACCGACATGTTTACCAGGGCCGTTACTCCAGCAGTCAGCCATACGGGTACAATCAAAAGGATCAGGCCGCTAATTAAATGTGCCGTTAACAGATGCTCTCTGCGTAAGGGCAGGCTGTGATATAAATCCGAGGAGCCCTGACGCTGAATAAAACGAAGCAGCACCACACCCGCCAGCACAGGTACGGCCAATAAAATGATACTTTGCATTCCATCGCCAGAGTGTGTACCATCGAACAGGCTTCTCAAAACCGTGGGCATTCGCTCGTTTCCAGTACTCATAAATAACGGCAGCGGCACGGTAAACAATAATCCCGCCAAATACAACAGACCGATCCAGCCATGCTGTCTCAGGCTTTGGCGAATCACGCCGCCGCTACAGAAGAATCGGTTGGATGTCATAACCCGCGTCCTCCATTTCATAAATGAAAATTTCCTCCAGCGTCAACGGCAACAAATCGAACACATGCGGCTCATACGCCTGAATCGTTTCTGCAATCCGCTCCCGTTCCCCACGGATAATCAGCAGCAGGACACTGCCTCTCCGCTCCTTATGTACAACCGAAAGTTGCTTGTATACGGCTTCCTCATGCGCACTTTCACGAAAAGCAACCTGCACCTTATGCGTATCGGACTTGAGGTCGTCGACTTCCTTTTCCAGCAGCATACGTCCCTGATGCATAATACCGACGTGATCACACATGTCTTCGATCTCACGCAAATTATGGGATGAAATTACAACGGTCAGCTCGCGCGCAGCGGTTTCCTGGAATAGCAGATTTTTGATCATCCGTCGCATCACGGGGTCAAGTCCATCAATCGGCTCATCCAAAATCAACAGCTCAGGCATACAGCTCAAGGCAAGTAAAAATGCGGCCTGACGCTTCATTCCTTTGGAAAAACGATGCAGTTTGCGTTTGGGGTCCAGCTTGAAAATATCCGTAAGCTGTATGTATCGCTCCTCACTCCAGCTTGGATAAATGGAACGATAAAAACGGGCCATCTGTTGAATCGTCGCTTGCGGAAAAAAATAGGGTGTGTCCGGCATAAACAGAATGCGCTGCTTGACTTCGGGCTGCTCATATACGGCTTGCCCCCCGATCAGTACCTTCCCTGTATCCGGTCGATAGATTCCGGCGATCATTTTGAGCAGTGTTGTTTTACCCGCCCCATTCGAGCCCAGCAATCCAAAAATGGAGCCCTTTTTCACCGTGAGGGCGAGTTGATCCACTGCCTTTTCCTCTGCAAATGTCTTTGTGACTTCCCTTAATTCAATCAAGGGACATCCCCCTTTCCTTCAATTGCATAGCTTCTACGTATATGGCGTCCACTTCCAGCTGCGTAAAACCGAAATGGACGGCTTCGATCATCTGCTTTAACAGTGCTGCCCGAATCTCATCCCGCTTCATTTGCTGCGGCTGCTGCCGGGCAGGTGTGACAAAGCTGCCCTTGCCCTGGACGGAATAGATATACCCTTCGCGTTCCAGCTCACGATACGCCTTCTGAATCGTATTCGGATTCACTGTAAGCTGAGCGGACAGTGCCCGCACGGAAGGCAATTGCTCATCCGGCTGAAGTGATCCGTACACGATCATTTCCTTCACTCTGTCCATTAGCTGTTCGTAGATCGGCTTGCGGCTGCGGATATCCAGCTCGAACATGGACTTCCTCCTTTCAAGACTTGGTCCGATTTATATTATTTCAAACCGTACTAACTGTACTATAATTAATAGTACAGTTAGTACGGTTTGTCAATCATTTGTTTGGTCATTTATTACAAAAAATAGCCGTGATGCATCATGCATCACGGCTATTTCTTTTAGGGAATTCTTCGATTCATAAGACTCTCCGTGCCTCAACTTCGCCAGCTTCCTCCTCTTCCGGAAGCCTAAGATCCAGCTGGAACCGGAACGTCGAGCCCTTGGCCTCTTCACTATCCACACCAATGGAACCGCCCATCAGGCTAACCAGGTTTTTGCAGATGGACAGCCCCAGACCCGTACCTCCATATTTCCGGTTCAGTGCCGGATGGAGCTGGGAAAAGGGCTGAAACAATAGATGCTGGCGATCGGTGGGAATACCGATGCCGGTATCGGTTACACTGAACTCGATCAAGCATTTCTTTTTACGATGGCTATAAGCCTTGCTCTCGGCAAAGATGTTTACACGTCCTTGCTCCGTAAATTTGATCGCATTGCTCACCAAATTCACTAGCACCTGCCGGATACGTACATGGTCACCAACAAGAACCCCCGGCAGCTCCTGATCCACGTGCCACTCCAGTTGGATGCCTTTTTCCATAGCCTGCCTTAAAAATAAATCCGCCACACTGCCCATCACATTTTCAAGTTCAAAAGGCTCGAGCAGCAGCGCCATTTTTCCAGCTTCGATTTTGCTCAAATCCAGGATCTCATTGAGTATCTGCATTAAAGCAGAGCTGCTGCTGGTAATAATATCAATATAGCTCCGCTGTTCCTCATCCAATTCGGTATCAGCGAGCAGCCCCGCCATGCCGATAATCCCATTCATCGGTGTCCGAAGCTCATGGCTCATCACGGAAAGAAACTCTGACTTGGCCCGATCAGCGCGTTCAGCAGATTCCTTGGCACGAATGATTTCCTTTTCGTTCGTGATGTCGACAAAAACCATCACGGCCCCTTTTCGCTCACCATTATCCATCAGGGGACTGATTCGATAAGAAGCAAGGAAGCTGGACCCATCCTTTTTCCAAAAAACAGCTTCCTCGGCCTGATAAGAAGCACCGCTTCGAATCGCCTGAAGAATAGAAGACTGCTCATCCGGATAATGACTCCCAATCTCATCAGCATGTCGTATGATGCCTATACATGCATCATCCAGCATATTTTCCAGCTCCACGCCAAACATCTCGGCAGCCGCCGGATTCATAAAGCGCACATGTCCTTCGGTGCTTAGACCCACAATACCTTCGGAGACCGCGTTCAAAATGAGCGAATGCTCATTGCTGAGCTTTTCAATTTGCGCAATGTATCTTTTAAGAGGGGTAACATTTTCAATAATCCCGTAGCAGCCCACAATTTCCTCTTGCACAAAGATAGGGATATTGGTCACCTTGATGAACAGACGCTCCCCGTTTTTATGTATGAATTCCGATTCATAGGTTTGCGTCTCTCCCTGCTTGGCCAGCTCCATGTGGCGCCTGATCTTGTCCTGCTCCTCAGCGGAAGCCATTGTAAGTACCTCAGCTCCAAGTAATTCTTCCCTTGTATAGCCAGTCAGCTCCTCCAAACTTGGATTCACGCTCAGGATTTGCCCCTCCATATTCATGGCGCATATACCGAGCGGGTTATGCTGAAACAGCGACTTATAACGATTTTCACTTTCCCGAAGACGCTGCTCCATTTCCTGATGCTCCGTAACATCCTGTACCATACCCACAATTTGAATGGGCTTGCTTGCATGCTCATCCAATTCGGCTTCCCAGATCGAACGCAGCACTTTTTGTTCACCATCAGGCAGCACAATTCGGTAAAAGGTCTCTTCGTGGATTCCCTTTAATATGACGTTCGTAATAATCTGCTTCATCCGCTCCGTATCCTCTGGGTGAACTGCCTCCATGAAGGCATCAATGCTCGTTTCAACCGACTTGACACGATATCCAAAAATGCTGCGGAATTCTTTGGAAAAGTGCATAACATTGTTGACAAGATCCCAGTCCCATGAGCCGAACATTGCCAGTTGCTGAGCCTTTGCCAAATTTTCCTCACTCTTCTGGCGCTCTGTAATATTGCGGCCTATGGCCAAAATGCGTTTGATCTGACCACTTTCATCCCGAATAATGCGGAACGACACTTCCATCCACAAATAATGCCCGTCCTTATGGCGCACACGTTGCTTCATGATACCTGTTTCCTTGAAGCTTCCATGTACCCGCATATAATCAGCATCTTCTGTATGATAGAAATCGAGTCGTTTTTTGCCGAGCATTTCCTGCCTGGTATAACCTAAAAGCTTTTCTACCGAGGGAGAAACGTACTCAAGCCTGCCATCCGGCGTGCTGAATGAGATAACATCCGGTGTATTTTCCGTAATCAGCATGTATACATCCTCGTTGTCCGAGAGCACCTGCTGTATGTCCTTTTTCTCCGTTATGTCCGTTGCATAGGCAATCAAATACGATTGTCCGCTAGCCTCATCATCAAATATCGTTAATTCCAATGACAGCCAGACCGCTGTTCCCCGTTTATGCTTTAAACGCAGCTCTGTCTTGTATACTTGCTCTTTAGCCCCCAGCCAGCCGATATAGGCAGCTTTCAGCCCTTGCTGATCCTGGGCTTCTTCATACAACAGCCGGTAATATCGGGTATCCCGCAATTCCTCCTGCTCATATCCAACCATTTGACAAAAAGCAGGATTAACGTACAAGCATCTCCCTTCCCTCGACAAAATGGCAATCCCTGTCGGGGCATGGTTATACATATGTTCCAGCATAGGCAGTCGTTGAGCAGCAGAAAACACGATGAATCTCCTCCTTTTGGGGCCGGCAGCCTTACACAATAATCTAATATGATATCGAATGTTCTATAGAGAATGCTTGTCTCTATGTATGATTCGTTTAAACATGTATGCACAAAAGATTGCCGATGCAGCTTCATCGGCAATCCTAGAACTATTTGTTTATACCACCCGGCTAAGAAAATGACGCAAAAATCGCTCTGCATCCACCTCTATTGCCACATCAACGGTTGTCAGCGCTTGAGCTCCGCTCTCGTTTTGCACTTCACGGGTGCGACCGACTTCGGGAGAATCCCCCACCTCAACGGCTATGCGCATTGGACGCGTCTTCACAAAGCTGGAATCAATCGCTAATCCTACAGCCAGTGGATCATGCAAAGCACAGCCTGCAATACCAGGCCTGAAATTGCGATAGGCTTCCATGTAAAAGTCCGTCATATTGGCCATAAACGCGCCCAGCTCGGTTCCTTGCTCACGCCATTTGTCTACATCCTGCTGGGGAAGCAGCGTCTGCATGGTGACGTCCAGTCCTACAAGGGTTAGCGGGAAGCCCGCACCCAGCACATAGGCTGCCGCTTCCGGATCGGCGTATATATTCGCTTCAGCGGCCTCGGTTACATTCCCTCTCACCGTAACCGCACCACCCATAATGATCAGGCCGTCAAGTGATGTGGGCAATTCGGGACAGCGATCCAGTGCAATCGCAAGGTTGGTCAGCGGTCCCACAGCTGAAAAAATAAGGGTATTTTCTTTAATTTCCGTCTGCTCAAATCGACAATAATAAACTTCAAACTGCGATCCATGCAAATGTTAAATCTATTAACAATAAAAGGGCATTTTCAGGTCCTCATGGCCATGAAAACACCCTTTTATCGTTGGATAGTTATCGTTGTGTAGCCTCACGGGTCAATATCATGCATACATGCAGTGAGCGCTAATGCGATTGTACCAAGCCGCTATGCCTTGCTGGGCTGCACCTTTTCACGTTCCTTGCCTTTGTCCGATTCGCCCGCATTTTTGTTTGCCGCCTCCCGGTCCAGCTGCATTTCCTCAACTGTTTTGACCTTCAGCCTTGCTGCTCCCTCATAAGGACGGGTTGGGATCAGATCGCCCGCAGCCAGACGTTGACGTGCCTCGGCAATCGCTGCCCCATACTGTGGAAGCCACGCTTCCTGCGCTACCAGCATTTCATCGACCATCTGCCAAATTTCTTTCGGGTTACAAACCGCACCCACCAACGGGTCCATCATAAACGCCTGACGCAGCAGCTTATCATCCCCGTACACTGCCGCTTCGACAGCCAAACGCTGGACGGAAATACTTACATTGCAGACGGCCGCAGGACCAAGCGGAAGCTCGCCAACATGCGGCATGGAAATGCCGTTCCGATCCACATATCCGGGTGCTTCAATGATCGCATCGTCCGGCAGATTGGAGATTACTCCGTTATTAACGACATTAAAATGCCCTCGGTATACACGTCCAGTTTCTAACCCTTCAATAATATATGAGCCGTGCTCCTCACCACGATTCTCCGCTTTGTACTCCATTGGGTCTTCTTTCATCCAGTTGGGGAAATCCGTCTCGAACCAGTTGCGTCCTTCCGTACATACGCGCAGATAGCCTCCTGTTTCTCCATTGATCCAGCTGCCCAGATCAATCCAGTCGAGAATTTCATCCGGACGCTTCCGGTACCAGGGAACATATTCACTTAAATGACCGTTAGATTCTGTGCTGTAGTAGCCAAAACGGCGAAGCATGTCGATCCGTACCTTTTCGGTGCGGCTATATTCGGGATGCTTTTCAAAAGCCTCCAGCAGTCCTGCCGTCAGATCCTTGCCTTGATGGGATGCCTGGATGTACCATGTCTGGTGATTGATTCCGGCACACACAATGTCCACATCCTGCTTCTCCAGACCATACACCTCGGCAATTTGGTGATGTCCGTGCTGGACGCCATGACATAGACCAATCGTACGCACACCGCTGTACTTGTTGCAGGCCCACGTAATCATCGCCATCGGGTTCGAATAGTTCAGCAACAGCACATCCGGTGCACTTAGCTCGCGGATGTCCTTGCAAATGTCCAGCATTTCAGCGATCCCCCGCTGCCCGTACATAATGCCTCCCGCACACAGCGTATCTCCTACGCATTGGTCCACGCCGTATTTCAACGGAATATCCACATCGGTCGCAAAGCCTTCCAGACCGCCAACCCGGATCGTACAAATGACGTATTTGGCATCCTTTAAAGCTACCCTTCGATCCGTAGAGGACTGTATTTGTATGGACAAACCGTTCTCCCGGATATCCCGCTGGCACAGCTCAGTGACCATGTCCAGATTGTGCTGACTTATGTCCGTAAAAGCCACTTCGATCTCATTAAATTCCGGCCGATAACAAATCTCGCAAAATGCCACGTGTAAAACCAATGCTTCCCGCTCCAATAAAAGCTACTTTAAATGACACGGCAATCAACCTCCGGGATTAGAATTGTAATATACCGTCATTGTAGCAATATGCCTGTAGAAAGCGTTATCAAAATCATGACCAGATTCGTATATAGGTGTCAAAAATTCTAACTTTCATACCTATATCTGCTGCTTGTTTTTTCTACTTCTCTCATTTCTCTTAGTCTTTTTACATTCCTCTATTTCAAACCATGCCTTATAATAGATATATCATCGCCGTTAACTTTGCATCTTCAAACTCCTGCTGTTGCCGCACCAGAACTGTCTGGTTATACTGCACAAGCTGCTCGCACTCAGATGCTCCTCGCTCTAACCTAACTATGAGTTGCAGTATTTGTTGGCGTGGTAGTCCATCCTACTGACCAGCTACCACATCCAAATGTTCCGTACGGTCTAACAACTTCTGAATCTCTTCTCTAACCTTAAAATCGGTACGTCCTCCTTTGGTTTTGAGCATGCAAAAAAAGCTCATTCCTACTCATGGAATAAGTTGGAAAGAGCTTTTAAAAGTTATAAGTGTTTGTGAATTATTTAGCGTTTGATTTGTTGGTTGTATTGTACGATCTTGTTGTTGGGGTCGTAAACCCATTAGTAAATTGAACAAGTTCTACTCACTTAATTTCTCTACTGTTACTCCCCTGCTAATAACCGATAACCATGGTACTTCTTGGTCAACGGTATAAATTTCAATATGCACTATATCTGATTTGTTATATTTTTTTATGAAATCACTTTCCTTAACCAGTCTGTAATTTTGAATGGTATACCAACTCATGCTGTATGAGTGCTTTTCCTCCTCTTGAACATTTAACAAGTTATCTGTCAGCAAAAAATCAGCTTTTAAGCAGTCTTTAAATCTAATCTTCAATAAATTACTTTCATCTTGGCCAAAGTAATAATCAACAGTTAAAACTAAGTCTAGTAAATCATTTTCCCAATTAATTCGCTCAACTATGCTATCTGTAAAATCTAGAGTTTCGTATATCTCGTCAAAACCATTTGCAATAATCATTACACTTCACCTCTACTTTTCAAAATAAAAATGAGTCAAATCTCTCAGTTCTTGTTTCGTAGCATTTGATGGGAAATTGCCAAACTCATCAAGCCATCCCCCACCCTTATTTTGAACTTTAAAATATGGCTTTCCATCTGCTGGATTAGGCATAATTCGTATCACATCTCCATTTTTAGGGTTAGTAAATTTAATTGCTTCGCCACTTTTTGCGCTTCGTGGAGGATCGACTACTTTAGTCCATCCATTGCCCTCTAAATTTCTGATTAAATCTTCTGCACTATGGTTTTTTGCTAATTCCTTATAGCTAGAGCTATCCTTTATAAGATTTCCTGCCCCAGCTTTTAACGCCCCCTTAGTCTCAAGTTTAGCTTCTTGTTCGAGTATATTCTTCGATTGCTGTTTCACTGGGGCACTATTCGAAATTATGTCCTCAGTTATTTGTTTCTTGCTCGACTGTGAGAAAAACTGTTTAAATTCTTCTGCACTCGGGCCACGCCCTCCACCTCGTCCATCAAATACAAAAGGACCTTCCGTCATGTTAGATAATGACATCCACCTTTGCTCTTCTTGAGATATACCCTCTTTATTCGATAAAATCAAAAAGTCGCCAGGATAACTTTTTTTCCAATCCTCATAATACTTAATATCAGGATCGCCATTTGCTTTGCGCACCACTCGATCTGCTGCCCAATAGCTTCCTTCAGGTATATCAGGTCTGTAGTCCTCATTAACTGTTATATAAACATACGTTCCACGAATCCCCCATTTCTTTTTATCTTCCTCAGTAGGCTCTTTCCTTTCCTACACACATCTTCACGTTTTGCCATTCGTTTCGTCTTCTTTTGATTTTGGGCATGTAAAAAAAGCTCATTCCTACTCATAAAACAAGTTGGAAAGAGCTTTTAAAAGTTTCAAGTGTTTGAATTGTTTAGCGTTTGGTTTGTTGGTTGTATTATACGATCTTGTTAATGGGATTGTAAACTCCGTTTACACAAACTATTTTTCAGACTCTTAACTACTCATCCATCTCCCAACGAAAGTATTTAGAAAGATTATGGTTTGCCTTATTAATATCATCATCTGAACACTTATTAATAATATGGCTTAATGTTTCTTCAAGTTTTTTTTCATTAAAGTCACTTGTTATAATATGACCACGTCCTATGATGATACTACCTTGACCTACCATCCTGTCTAACCTTTTGGGACTAATTAGTTCAAAAGAAAATAAGTCTGATGCTCCACTTATCTCTTTAGGACCGATATCTACATGGTAAGTAATATAAAAATCGTCTATATCATCACCCCAATCCTCAAATATTTTTGTTAAAGCTTTTATAACAAGCATTTAATGTGCCCTCCTAATCCAAAATATCAATATGAACGTTTTTGTTCTTAACGAACCAGAAGTCGTTGTACTTCGCCTTCATATGCAATACCTTCCTTTTGGTGTTGTTATGCCGCCACCGGGCGGCTGTAGAGTAGGGAAGGCGGCTAGCCCGAAACGTATCCTTACCTGTTCTATGTCAACTGGTCGTCACCAGATTGTTCGTTCACTATAACCATCGCGGCAAGTAGCCCATTCGTTTCGGACAATTTGCAGATAAGTCCTCACAATATTAATGGTCGGGCTATCCTGCCTTTTTGTTACAATGGCTTATCTATCATGGCGGCGTACTCTACAGTTGCGTAACATTTTCAAAAATCTGTAAGAATGCGAGCATAACAAAAAACAGGTCAATCATGGTAGTATCTAAACATAATCAACCTGCTTCGTGTAACGAAATAGCATTATTTAGGTTACGAAATTAAAGCATTAATGTGCGTACACCATAATGACAAAATCTTCATACGGGTGTTTCATGAGTTATACATGTTATTGAATGAAAGATGGGTTCACTCGGCACTCGGTAGTCCCATAAAAAAAACTTTAAGAGTAAGTAAATTAGAACTCCTCTAACGAAATTGCCTCAATGGAACTGCAGTAGAACTCAATAAAGTTATACCCATCATTTTCACCATAACCACTATCATCATGCACATGGTATCGTTGACTTGTATCCCATCCTAATTCTTCTTTATCATGCACTATTAAACTCCTCGTCAGATATAGATTCGTTATTTTCCTTATACTAAAGTCGGAAACATTAGCATACCTTATTTTCATTTTAAATCGTCGCCCTGTCTCAATAACCGAGACGAAAAAAGACAAAGTAAGTACAGTCGTATAATTATCTTCAAAATCAATATCTACATCGTAATCAATTCCAACTATTTCCTTATATGTCCAAGAACCAAGAGTATTTAACTTAGCAGTTATAGTATCGTAATTTTTTATAGCAGCCAAAAAATACATCTCCCCTCATTAATCAATAAATTTTATGCTATTTGTTGCTTCATCAATTACACCTTGTCTGAGTCTGCCTGTAGAAAAGTCCATAAAATACTTTATCTCTGATTTCACATTTTTCCCTGCATCTTGATAAACGTATTCATGCATATGTGGGTTTGTATGATGAGCAAAATTCCCATGGTCAGAATAATCGATTCTATACTTTTGCTTGCCTGCTTGGTCATAAATTACCCGGGATTTCTCTATCTGTCCACTTGAACCTAGACGGCTAAAATCAATTCTAGCCCCTGGAGTTCCTTGCATAGGGGCGTAATTTTTTTTATAGTACTCATCAGGTAGGAACGGTTCTTTCGCAAAATCGTCAATCTTATCCGTACCCTTAGTCCCAAGTTTAACTTCTTGTTCGAGTATATTCTTCGATTGCTGTTTCACTGGGGCACTATTCGAAATTATGTCCTCAGTTATTTGTTTCTTGCTCGACTGTGAGAAAAACTGTTTAAATTCTTCTGCACTCGGGCCACGCCCTCCACCTCGTCCATCAAATACAAAAGGACCTTCCGTCATGTTAGATAATGACATCCACCTTTGCTCTTCTTGAGATATACCCTCTTTATTCGATAAAATCAAAAAGTCGCCAGGATAACTTTTTTTCCAATCCTCATAATACTTAATATCAGGATCGCCATTTGCTTTGCGCACCACTCGATCTGCTGCCCAATAGCTTCCTTCAGGTATATCAGGTCTGTAGTCCTCATTAACTGTTATATAAACATACGTTCCACGAATCCCCCATTTCTTTTTATCTTCTTCAGTAGGCTCTTTCCTTTCCTGCACACTCATCTTTCCCCAAGGTTGCCTTGGAGACTGTTCTGTATTCTTGGGCTTCCAGCCCGCTCTTACTTCAAGCGGAATTTTGTGATACTCCGTGTTCAGCTTATCCATATTATGGGCTAGACTTTTCGCTAGCTCCCCTAATGATCTGGAACTGGCGACGTTGCGGGCTGCCGTCCACACTTTGCCTCTGTAAGCGGCGGCGTAGCGTTGTCCGACGCCGTTCTTTTTATAAGCGGCTACCCGGCGGTTAAAGGCTGCGGCTTCCCGCGCCAGATTCCTTCCGCCCAGCACAGCCCAGCCTCCTGATGGCACGCCTGCCAGCATGGATAACCCTGCTGCCGCGTACTTCAAGGCACGGGTTGGCCCCCCCTTGGCGACGTCACGGCGAATCGAAGTGAGCTTGCTGTTCGACATCCGGGCGGGCGTTCCCAACACGGGAATCGTGCCGATGATGCTCAGCGCCTTCTGAGCTACGTTCAGCATACCGCCCAGCAGGTTTGCCTTGGGCGATGCAGACGCAGCGTGGGAAACACCTGCCTTCCCAGGCTTGCTGCTGCCCGAACCCTGTTCGCTCGGAGAACCTCCCCCTGCCCCGCCAGTACTCTTCGGCGCATGGGCGGCCTGATACGCCTTGATCGACATCAGCGGCGGTTCTGGCACGGGCTCCAAATCAGCGACGAAAACCGGACGCTTGATTATCCCATCCAGCTTCACCCGCGACGAACGAATATCCGTCTCTCCGTCTATCACCACACTGCTGCTGCCTGCTTGCAAATAAATGGCCTCGTTTGCCGTAATGTCCAGTGTGTCCTCCGCATGGATCGTTAGCTCCCGTTTGGCCGCAATTGACAGCGCATGGTCACTGTGTACCTGTATTCCCTTCGCATCAAGTGAAATATATACGCTATTCGTTTTAGCCGATACCAGCAACTCTTGCGCGCTTAGCTTAACCAGCTTGTCATGAGGAGTGCCCCAGTATTTAATGTCCGGATTGCCCAACTCGGGTACAGACTTGCCACTGCGCCTCAAAGACCTGGCTGCAAAACCATCCGACTCCTGCAAGGTCGGGAACTGTACCTGCACCATGTCTCCTTTTTCGGGCATCACATACCAGCCGCTATGACCCTCTGCACTATAGCCTGTTGCATAGGGGAACCAGCATGCCTTTTCCCGTTCCTGCACAGCATCTATGGTGAGATGTACACGAACCTGATCCCGTTCAACTTCCAGTACCCGACCCTCTAGGGAGGCTCCCCTCACTGAACCGTTCCAGATCGGCTTTTGCCGAATTTCATCTTCAGAAACCAGTGTATAGGTATGTAAAAACAACCCCCGGTCCATTCGGGACACGATATCCGCAACGAGCAGTTCCTTGCCTTGAAAAGAGACCACATCTCCCGGGCGAAAATATCGTGCACTCTCCACAGTATAGAATGTACCATAGGGGCTGTTGGCTTCGTTATCACGCACACCTATCGTATTCCCCGGCTGTCTATGCCACAGGTCTGCTCTCCCGGGCAATGTTCTACTCATGAAGCCGTCTACACGGACAGCAGACAGTTCACTGCTGCTGCTTGAATCACTCCAAATATCATTTATTTCATCGTTCCCATACCTCGATCCTGGAAGCGAGCCGGCAAGGATTGCTTCGGCTTCGTATACCGACGATGCTCCGTATGTCAAACGATCCCCGTCAGAAAAAGCTCCATCTGCTCCGACAAAGCTTTTTCTTGAATGATACGGTACTTCATCCAGTGTTCCGGGTCGTCCCTCGGGAATACCAAACCAGAACTTGGGGGCATCTGCGGCAGCCTCCGGCACAAGCACGGCTCCAAATCTGGAAGCCATCCTTTTCAAAAATGCCCAGTCTGTCTCTCTGTACTGCAATATCAAAGCACCCAGTCGGGCATCCCCGCTGACCGTATCAATCACATCTGCTCCCGCATAACCAGCAAGTATCTGCTTCAGCAGTTGCCCATACGTCATGGTATGATCTTGAAAAGACCGGGTCACAGGCCTCACATCGAGTCGAATCGTATGCGATATGGCCTCTAACTGTACGTAATGAATGCCGTGTACCTGCTTCAGCGTGATACCCGTCATTTGTCCATGGAACAACGTACGCAACCGCTGGCCATCCTTGTCCTTTTCGATGACTTCAATCGGTTCGGCTTCACTCTCCAACTCCATAAACCGTTCCTGCTTTTCCTCCGGCACGATGCCACTCACTACCAAACGCACATGGTCGCCCAATCTGCGCTCAATGCGAATGTCTGTCATGGTTTGCAGCGGAACTTTACTTAGCAATTCCACATGACGGTAACCGGATGTTTCCTGCACCTTGTCCATTTGATGAGAAACCCCCACTATCAATCCAGATTCTGCCCGTCATTTTCAATCGTGATTGCTCCGCAATACAGGCAGGCATTGGTACAATGCTCCAGCAAGGCAGGCTTCCCCTCGACGAGCACATCCTGCTTGCCTCCAATCCAGGGTTGAAGAATAACCGGGACACAAGGTGCCTTCTTCACACCAAAAATGTCCACCATCTGGCTATTTTGAACCGCCGGATTGGCCGGGCTAAAACAGTTACCGAACCCAGAAATATGAACTCCCGGTTCGTGATCCCCCACATTCATCTGGGCCTTGTCCTTGATGTAAACACCGTGGCTAAGCGGACGCTTGAGCCGGGTGGGTTGTGTACCGTAGTTGCATTTCAAAATAGCCCCTGCAACCACATATCCTTTCTTTGCACCTGATCCGGCCTGAATGGTCATGGATGCTTTTTCTTTTGCCATGGTCTGCTTCCTCCGTCAATTCGTTTTGACTTCGCTGCCAACGACCGATGTGTCACCACCGAGTGTAATATGGCTGCTACGGCTGGACAGGTTGATTTCCTGACCGGCGGAAATAGTCACCTTTTGCCCCGCCTCCATGTGGATGTTACCGCCTGCCGAAAAATGAATATCTTTGTTGCTCACCATATGAATGCCGTCACCTTGATTCAGCTTGATGAAAACAGCACCATCCTTGCCGGTGATTACCACCTCGTCCGGTGTCAAACGGATTTCCTTCCCATGTGGCGTTCGGAATATTTTTACGTCCGGATGCTTCAAATGATTGTGACCACCATCCCCCCGATCCTGCCGGGCCGAGCTACTGGCGATGCCCTCATCATCATGCTGGTTCGGAAAATAAATACGCACTTTATCCCCCAGCTCAGGCATCACGTACCAGCCGCTATGCCCCTCTGCGCTATACCCTGTAGCATATGGAAACCAGTGGGCTTTATTTTTATCCTGCTCCGGGTCGATATCCAGATGCACTTTAACCCGATCACGTTCGACAGCGATCACTTTTCCCTCCAGAGACAGACCCGTTAGCTGCTCGTTATAATACGTTTTCTGTCGCAGCCCCTTATGTGTCGTCAAGGTGTATGTGTGCAGCAGCACTCCCTGGGTCATACGAGTTTGTGCCTCGTATACATATAGCGTTTTGCCACGGAATTGAATTTCATTGCCCAGTTCCAGCACCTGCTCTGTTTCAACGGTATAATCGAGAAAATCCTGCTCATTCACTGAAGCTGCATCATTGCCTGCAAAGTAGCGATATGCCGAGATTCTTTTGCTTACCGTGTAATGATAATTGTCCAGTTGAACGGCTGCTCCGCTTTCCTCAATGCCAAAATAGAACTTTGGGGTATCAAATATGGCCGCGGGCATAAGGGAGGTATGGTAATAGGAAGCCAGCCGCTTGAGAAAAGCCCAATCAGTCTCGCGGTACTGCACCCACATCCGCCCGATCAACGCTCCCCCGGTGGCCGAATCCATGATGTCCAAGCTAGGATAAAGAAGCGAAATACGACGTAGCAGTTCATCCACCTTCATATTTTTGTCCTGAAAAGAACGACTTTGGGGGTGTACATCCAGCCTGTAGGTATGCGACACAGCCTCTACCTCCAGGTAATACACATCTCGTACCGCCTTCACTTCAATCGCCAACACTGTTCCGCTAAACAAGGGAACCTCCGTGCCATCCTCTGCCAGTTGCGAGATTCCGACAGGTGAGTCAAATTTGGTCATATCCACATAAGTGTCTTTTAGTTCCTCCGGCACGATAGCGGTAAAACGCAACCGGGTATGGTCATTTAGACGCTTGACCAGATATAGCTCCTGTACATTGATAAGCTGATATGGGGTGATTTTCAGATTAGAACAGGTGGTGCTTATTTGCTCCATGTTTCTTCTCCTTTGGCCTCACTGGGCAGGATTTTCAGTGTGTTCATCATACGTTGAGCGACCGGACGCCATGTGTCCATATGCTCCTCCGTACAGTTAAACGACCCTATAAGCGCGCGTCCTCGCAGAGGTGTGAAAAAATTCAAATTATACAAACGCGCATTCAAAACTGGAGTCATATATTCACAGTATCCGAGCCTCTGTCCGTACACCTTACACATACCGTCCCCATACCATTCCGTCAGCTTTTGCGTGTGGTGCAAAATGTAAACCATTTCGCTGATGAACGTCTCTAGCTCCTCATCCGTCAGTTCGCTTGCTGTCAGGTTAAAAGAAAAATTGATCTCCCCCGTTGGATCGGTCAAAATGAGCGGTGGGCGATAACTCGAAGGATATTTAAGTTCAATCTCCCGCTCGCCCATCTCGGTGAATGTCCGAGGCAACCACATCGAAATTTTGTCGTTTAGCAAAGGACGTTCTGCAAAAGCGATTCGTTTTCCGTCCAGCATCATAAGTGGATGAAGCTCCATTTCCCTCTTCTCCAATTCCAAGCTGCTCTCAGACTCCATGTCATGATGTAAATCCGATTTCGGAAGACCTGATGCATCCGGTTGTTCTTTCCGTGCAGCATGGATCATGGCCGCAATTTGCTCATCCATATGTCCCATCGTCGATAATTGCTCCTTTATATGTTCAATTTCGATATTCATTTCGGGGAACTTTCTAACATAAATGAATCTAAAGTACCATTTGAATTCCAATTTATGCCTTACATTATAAGTATCATACGAAACGCTCTTGCGATTGTCAATTTATAACTATTATAAAACAAATAAGATATAGGACCTACTTTCATGCATAAAAATGAAATGTTTACCATCAGTCAAACCCTTTTTTACCCAAGGTTACGTTTCCATACTTGCGTAAATACGACTTCATTTGCATAGATATAAAACTAATTTGCCTATGAACCTCTTTAATTTAATATAATCTGAGAGCATTCACCTCTAAAAAATGATTCTTTAGAACCTGAATCCAAAGTACCCATTTTCGAAATTAAAAAAGCCTACCTTTTTATCAGGTAAGCTCCTCACAAAGACTGAACATATAGCAAGTATTATGTTTTATTCATATTCCTTCCTCGTCCGCATAGTTCCATACATGCCGTTCCACAGCAGAACGGTATTCGACTGGCGTCTTACCTGTATGCTTTTTGAACAGCATATGAAAATACTGCCTGCTGCCGACACCTACGTAATCGGCAATTTCCTGAATGGGAATGTCCGTTTGCTGAAGCAGCATCCGGGCCTTGTCCATTCGCAGCATGGTCAAATAAGCGGTAAGTGTTTGTCCGGTATGTTTCTTGAAAATACGG
>NZ_ASSB01000386.1:0-1884 GCF_000520755.1 Paenibacillus sp. 1-18 | reverse complement strand
CGACCGGCAAGCCGAAAGGCGTCATGGTCGAACACCAGTCGGTGATCAACCGCCTGACCTGGATGCAGAAGGTGTATCCATTTGATGCAGGAGAAATAATTTTGCAAAAAACAGCGATCACGTTCGACGTTTCGGTGTGGGAGCTGTTCGGCTGGTCTTCTGTAGGAGCGAGTTTGTGCCTGCTTCCAGTCGGCGGGGAGAAAGATCCGGAAGTGATTCTGGAGACGATTGAGGCGCAAAGAATCAGCAGGATACATTTTGTACCGGCGATGTTGAACGTGTTCCTGGAATACATTGAGCGTCAAGGAGAGCAAGCGCAAAGCAAGCTGGCCTCGTTGAAGCTAGTGTCTACGAGTGGGGAAGCATTAACGCCGATTGCGGCAGCGCGGTTCCAGCAACTCGTCGCCCCGGTCAGTCAGGCGAAGCTGGTGAATTTGTACGGGCCGACGGAAGCGACGGTCGAAGTCTCGTATTTTAACTTGCGAGCAGACGAAACGTACAGAACGATTCCAATTGGCAAGCCGATTTCGAATATACGGCTATACATCGTCAGTGAAGGCGGAAGGTTGCAGCCCATCGGCGTGCCAGGTGAGCTATGCATCGCGGGAGACGGAGTTGCCCGGGGGTATCTAAACCGACCTGAGCTGACGGCGGAGAAATTCGTGGACGACCCGTTTGTGCCGGGAGAGCGAATGTACCGAACGGGAGACCTGACCCGCTGGCAAGCGGACGGGAACATCGAGTATTTGGGACGGATCGACCATCAGGTGAAAATACGGGGTTACCGGATTGAACTTGGTGAGGTGGAAACGCAACTGTTGAAGGTGGAGGCTGTACAGGAGACGGTCGTGGTAGCGAGGGAAGACGAAAGCGGTCAGAAGCAGATGTGCGCATATTTTACGGCGAATGCAGAGATGACGGCAAGCGAGCTCCGCGGAGCGCTGGCGCAGGAGCTTCCGGGCTATATGATCCCGTCACACTTCGTGCAGCTTGAGCATATGCCGCTAAGCCCGAATGGAAAGATTGATCGCAAAGCGCTGCCTGCGCCTGAAAGCAGCCTATCGGTCGGAACCGTCTATGAGGCTCCGAAGACAGCGGTGGAGCAAGCGCTGGCTGCTGTTTGGCAGGGCGCGCTTGGTGTCGGGAAGATCGGCATTCACGACAACTTCTTCGACCTTGGGGGCGATTCAATCAAGTCGATCCAGGTGTCTTCGAGACTGCTGCAAGCTGGCTACAAGCTGGACATGAAACATTTGTTCAAGTATCCGACCATCGCCGAGCTCAGCCTGCATGTGCAAACTGTCGGCCGCATCGCCGATCAAGGGGAAGTGACAGGCGAGACGCCACTGCTCCCGATTCAGCGCTGGTTCTTCGAACAGGCGCCTGTTGATCTGCACCACTTTAATCACGCGGTTATGCTGTATCGGGCGGAAGGCTTTGAACTGACGGCTTTGCGTCAAACGATGGCCAAAATCGCCGAGCATCACGATGCACTGCGGCTCGTATTCCGCTTGAACGATCACGGATACGAAGCGTGGAACCGCGGCATCGGCGAGGGCGAGCTGTACACGCTCGACATCGCGGATTTCCGGGGCGAGGCTGACTACGCAGCTGCCATCGAAGCGAAAGCAAGCGACATTCAGCGCAGCATGAACCTGAGCGAAGGGCCGCTGCTGAAGCTGGGGCTGTTCCATTGCGCGGACGGCGACCATTTGCTGATCGTCATTCACCATCTGGCGGTGGACGGAGTATCGTGGCGGATATTGTTCGAGGATATCGCCGCAGGCTATGAGCAGGCGGCAAGCGGGCGGGAAATCCGACTCCCGCAAAAAACGGACTCGTTCCGCACATGGGCGCAGCACTTGCTACTGCATGCGGCAAGTC
>NZ_ASSB01000385.1:0-3199 GCF_000520755.1 Paenibacillus sp. 1-18 | reverse complement strand
GGCGGGCTTCGCTGCACCGCGCAGCAGCAGCGAGCATTCACGGCTGCGCCCAAGTGCGAGACATGTCTCACAGTAGGCGCACGCCTTACGCCCACACGATGCACAGCTCGTACGGTGCACTATCCCGCTACCACAACGGTTGCAGCGGAACTCATGTGCACGCGTGGCAGACCGGCGCAAATGTGGTGCGGGGGCAAGGCCAGCTGCAAAGCTGAGCCGACCTTGTAGATATGCAAGTTGCGCAGCTGAACGCCAAGCACGCTCCAAACCTGGCGATACCTCTGCCAGCAGCGCTTCGACTTCCGGAACGAACAACTGGCGTCCAGACAGTAAACTGGCCAACTCATTCGCTTGTCGTACCACACACTCCATATCCAGTTTTTCAATTCCACTGTTGAGATTTCTTTTTGGGACCAAGCTTAATGCTCCTTTTATCCCTCGTTGTTCTGCTCCTTCCTCTGCACCAGAAATCCAGCCTTGTTCATCATCCCAAATGCATATCCGATTTATTTCCCCAGATAAAATCCGTTGTCCGTCAACAGGTTCCAGAGTCAGCTCATTTTTTAGATTTGAAAGAATATATCTCCCCCATTGCTTATTCCCCCATCGCTTCATATCCGCTAGCTCCTTAAATGTTTCACACAGCTTTATTCCCCAATGCAATGGAAACCCTTCTCCTAATAACACCCACCTTTCGACACTATTCGTCTGTCCCTCATTTCGATGTATCCACCATGTCAGATCTACTCGAATATCCACAGATAATCGTAGATTCCAATGCCCCATATACCTAATCGCATACACAGCAACTTTCATCGCACACCCTCCCACTTATCACGGTCGTTTATTTCTGTTTCTTATCACAACAGATAACAACAAAAAAGCACACTCCTATGGCCTATAGCCTGAAGTGTGCTTCACATCAATTGAACCTCAACAAGATTCGTATCGTCTTGCATATGCAATTGCTTATACATATTTATATCCGATTTTGACCCTTGTGTCCACAATTCCTTGTCATTAAGGAACAAGTGGGGTATTTGCCAACGGGTTGGCTGTTCTAAGATCAATAACAACCTGCCTTTCACCGCCTGACTTCGGTAAAACCGGGTCCCCTGGTGAGAAACGACATGAAATAACCGAAATTTCCATATGGCTATAGCGCACCATCCGTGTCAGAATCGGCAGTGTGTCGTCCATAGACTCATCATCCAGTACCGTCACATGCAGCGGCCTCCGGTGTAGCCAAGCAAGTATGCTCAACGAACGCATCACCCATTCCACACGGTCTCCGTCATTGGACGTAATCACAATATAGCGGGTCGCACGATGCTCCGGAGATAATGCGTGCGCATCTTCACCATTGCGATAAGCCTGAACCGCCTGTCGTATATACATGAGATGCACGACCGCGGCTCCTACACCGTATATAAGCAATATCCAAACCAAGTGAGCCGTCACGAAGGTTCCACCTCCTCCTATAGCGACAATATATGCCGTATAACAGGAAGAGGTGTCACGGTTATGTACTGGGTTTCAAAGACTTCGTTTTACAGCGTAACCCATCCGTATTTGATCGAGTTAATAACCGCTTGTGTTCGGTCATCAACCTCCATTTTTTGCAGAATACTGCTGACATGGTTTTTGACCGTTTTTTCGCTAATGAATAAATATTCACCGATCATTTTGTTGCTCTTGCCTTCAGCCATCAAACGCAGCACTTCAGCCTCACGGCGGGTCAACGGATTATTTTCGCCTGCGACAAACTTCACGCCTGCTTCCTTGGTATGGCCCTCAGCCATAGCTCCGGTTTCATTCAGGTAGGTCATTCGGCGAAGCTGCTGAATGAGTTTACCCGTTACCTTCGGATGAATAAACGCATATCCTTCATGAACCGAACGAATCGCGTTAATAAGGGACTCCGCCTCCATATCTTTTAGCAAATATCCGTTGGCCCCCTTGCGCAGCGTTTCGAATACATAGCTTTCATCATCATGAATCGACAAGATGATCACTTTGACATCCGGAAACATCTCGCGCAGCTTTTCGGTTGCCTCTACACCATTTTCAATTGGCATGTTAATGTCCATCAGAACAATATCCGGTTTCTCCATGTTACAAAACTCAAGCACCTGGATACCATCACCGCATTCTCCGATGACCTCAATGTCATCCTCCATATTTAAAATACGTTTAAGCCCTTCACGGAACAACTGATGATCGTCCGCCAAGAGAACTTTAATGGGTGCATTACTGATTTCTTGATTTTCCATGTTGTTACTCCTTTCCCTTTTCCACGTTGGTTGGGATATGAATCACTATCTTGGTGCCTTGATTCTCAGCTGATTCGATCTCCATTCTCCCCTCGAGCAGTTCAACCCTTTCCCGCATACCAATCAGACCAAAATGCCCATGATCTTTGCTTTTTTGCTGGAAGAGCTCTGGCTTGAAGCCCAGACCATTATCCTGTACCACGATTTTTACAAGCTGCGCCTGATAGGTAATCTCAACAAGCACATAGGTAGGATAAGCATGCTTGGCAGCGTTGGTCAAAGCTTCCTGAATCAGACGGTAAATGGCTGCTTCCATCGCGGAAGAGAGACGGTGTTCCTTGCCCCTTGTTTCAAAAAGCGCTCTAATCTTCGTTTTTTCTTCAAAATCCTGCACATATTTTCGGAGCGTCGGAATAAGCCCCAAATCATCCAGGGCCATAGGACGCAGATTAAAAATGACCTTTCGCATTTCCTCAAGGCTGGAGCGAACTTGTTTCTTCAAGTCTACTATTTCGTCCTGAACCATCTTAAATTCCTGCTTAGCGATCATTCTTTCCACAATTTCCGTCCTAAGCACTAGATGTGCAAGGAGTTGCGCAGGTCCATCGTGAATTTCGCGAGATATGCGCTTACGCTCCTCTTCCTGAGCCAAAATAATTTTCAGACCAATAAACTGCCGATTTTTGGCCGATTCGATGATCCGCGTCACTTGTCCCAGCTCACCTGACAAATATTCCAGCACAACCCCCATCTGTGAACCGATGGTTTCGGCGCGCTCAACAGAATCCTCAACACTCTTGGCTCGCTTTTGCAGATCATCTCTTCTGGCTTTAAGATACATTTCCTTCTCGCGAAATATCATCACATCGAGCTGAAGCTGTGTCGCCTTCTCGTAAGCCTGCTTGATATCTTCTTCTGAATAGCGG
>NZ_ASSB01000384.1:0-15757 GCF_000520755.1 Paenibacillus sp. 1-18 | reverse complement strand
TATTTCAATCCACGCACTCATATAGAGTGCGACTCATAGTTACCATCCTCCACATCATCACCCTCACTATTTCAATCCACGCACTCATATAGAGTGCGACCCTGGCCGGTTACAGATTGACTTTCTAAATAAGTATTTCAATCCACGCACTCATATAGAGTGCGACAGCGAAAATGGGTCTAATCTCCCCTATTTAAGTAATATTCTAGCGTTATTTCAGCAAAAACGCATCTATTATTACCTCATCCCCTTGCGATCATTTACAACTTGTTCACATTCGACACGCTATCGACAAAATCTGAGGTGCGAATCCCTCGGGGAATTCATGTGAGCTTCACATTCGCACCTGAACAGATCGCTTTCAAAAAATTATTTTGCCATTGCAGCAAATACCTGCCTGAATTTCAACTCTGCCAGTTCTACCACCTGTGAAGAGACAGCGCACATTCGAATATATTTAATTCATCGATAGCGCATTTAAAAGCAGGGTCCCACCAGTTAACACCTAAGCTGAACGTTCCGGCTTTGGATGTATATACCCACTACATTAATCAGAAAAATACATATGTTTTCGAAAATCATAAAGGTATTTATAAAATATATTATGAAGACGTTCGGGTCGAGTAGACGTGAGCCTCACAGATCCGTACGTGCCCAATTAAGGCATACGGCTCCTCATATCATCGTTTACAGATTTGCAGTGATTAGCCATAGATATTCACATAAATTTTGGGCCCAGGTAAAGGGTTACGTTTCAAAAAGAGATTAAATTTGTCAAACGTGAAGCTTCTTCTCTGGCTTCTGCGATTCAACCATTTAAATAACGCTTTGGTAATCTGAAATTTGTATACGGACAGCGCACGGCTATTGTCGGTTATCCCATAATAGCGGTAGTGTCCTGTTAGCTTCGCCCGCACCTTTTTCATTAATTCCTTCACGTCTTGATGGCGTTCTGCTTTCAACCATTCTTTGAATGCTTTCACTTTCGACTTAAACTTCTTTCCGCTTGTCTTCCGCTTTACTCTGAATTTTCCCTTGCCGCTTTTGCTGCAGTAGTGAGTAAAGCCCAAGAAGTCAAACGTTTTGGGCTTCCCTAATCCTTTTCGTTTCCGGTTTTCTTCGGCGAAGCGTCCAAATTCCAGAATTTTCGTCTTCTCCTCCGCGATTTGCAGGTCGAATTTGGCAAGACGCTTGATTAGTACCGCGTAGAATCGCTCCGCATCGTCTTTGTATTGAAAGCAGCATACGTAATCATCGGCGTATCTGATCATGCTTGCTTCGCCGCGGCACGCTCTTTTCACTGCAACCTCGAAC
This sequence comes from Paenibacillus sp. 1-18, assembly GCF_000520755.1. Taxonomy (NCBI): domain Bacteria; kingdom Bacillati; phylum Bacillota; class Bacilli; order Caryophanales; family Paenibacillaceae; genus Paenibacillus; species Paenibacillus sp. 1-18. The sequence goes on along the minus strand of NZ_ASSB01000384.1, from coordinate 14,443 downwards.
CATAGGTCCAGAGCATAATGCAGATAGAGATTCGCAAGTATCGGTGAAATCAGTGACCCCTGAGGAGTACCGGTTTCAGTTGGTTCCCACTCGTCCTGTTCCATAACCCCAGCTTTCAGAAAACGCCAGATCAGCCTTTGAATATTAGGGTCTGCTATTCTCTCTCCAAGGAATTTCATGAGCCATTCGTGATTGACATTCGTGAAGAAGCTACGGATGTCGGCATCCACGATATAGCTAGTTTTTCCATACTCGATGATGCGATTTAATACTTTCAGTGCGTCATGACAGCTTCTTCCCGGTCGGAAACCGTAAGATAGGTTAAGAAAATCCTGCTCGTAGATGGCCTGTAAAATCTTATTCAGTCCCAACTGCACGATTTTGTCCTCGTAGGAAGGGATGCCGAGCGGCCTTTTGCTCTTTTCATCCTTGGGTATATATGTTCTTCTTACGGGGTACGGTCGGTAACTTTTCCTTTTTAGCCGTTCTACCAAGTCCTTGATGTTTGATTTCAGATTTTCTTCATACGCTGCTTTTGTGACTTGATCGACACCTGTTGCTTTGTTGCCATCCAGTTCCCGATGGCATTGCGTCAGCAGTTCCTCATTCAAGAGGTGATACAGCGATGTGAATTGTTCTTTTGGCTTTTCTTTTGCAACCTCTGCTATTCTTGCTAGTTTCGTTTGCACTTTTGGCCTACTCCTGTGTGTAGAAAATGTGTCCTTAGCAAGATCGTGGTATGTCACTGCCTTCCCTCTGCCGACATTACTCGGTTTCATCGGTAGTACGCAGTGATCCGACTCCCTGTCCATCGTTTGACATCCTCCCTTGTGATCGGTTGTTTGTCATACTTCCTTTCCGAAGAATGGGCAGGGTCTCCCAAGTTGCTGTGAAGTCATTGTATAGCATGCCTGGCTCTTCGACCCCGGGAGAGCTCATTCATCCTCACCTTTAACGCATGAATGAGTGCTGTCTTCCTTACTTTCGACAACGTCGACCTCTCCATTTTACTCTTTTCGAGGCTCCATCACTTTCAGGCCTACTACCTAACTGTCTACGCTTAACGTCTGAAATTGCTTCCAGCTGCCCAGGACTCGCTATTGGTGGCTTGGCTTTAGCCTTTCCAAGCAGGATTTCCACCTGCTAAACTTCACAACCTAGGCTTGGTCGCACCAAAAGTTGAGTTATTGACCCTGTTCATCATACCGGCTGCATTACCTGCATAAACCTTCCCATCCGCCCCAGCGCCTTCTCCAGATCGACGAGCGAGGCTGCATATGAGCAGCGAATAAAGCCCTCTCCGCCTGATCCGAATACATGTCCCGGTACGAACGCCACCTTCGCTTCTTTCAGCATTCGAAGTGCAAACTGCTCAGATGACATGCCAGTAGAAGTAATTGAAGGGAAGGCATAGAAAGCCCCCTCAGGCTCGTGACAGGCAAGCCCGATTGCATTCAAGCCGGCCACAAACAGCTTGCGGCGTTCATTGTAACTCGCCATCATCTCATCCTTGGCAGCCAAGCCATGACGCAAGGATTCGAGCGCGGCAATCTGTGCAATGGTGGGCGCACACATGGCTGTGTACTGGTGGATTTTCAGCATGCCGGCAATCAGCTCACGCGGACCGCACGCATAGCCTACCCGCCAGCCTGTCATCGCAAATGCTTTGGAAAAACCGCTGATGACAATCGTACGCTCCTTCATGCCCGGCAAGGAAGCGATACTGACATGCTTTCTCCCGTAAGTCAGCTCGGCATACACTTCATCCGAAATGACGACCAGATTATGTTGGATAATAAGCTCTGCAATCGGCAACCAATCCTGCTCCGTCATAACTGTTCCGGTCGGATTGCACGGATAATTGATCATTAAAGCCTTAGAATGAGGCGTAATTGCCGCTTGCAGCGCTTGCGGGGTCAGCTTGAACTGCTCCTCTGCCGTAGCCGCTACCTCTATAATTTTACCGCCATGCAGATGGGTAATTGGTTCATAGGCAATATAGCTTGGGGCCGGAATCAGCACCTCGTCACCCGGATCTATTACTGCCCGCAGTGCCAGGTCGACGGCTTCACTGCTTCCCACCGTCACGATCATTTCCTGCTCGGGGTCATAAGAAAGCGCAAAGCTGCCGGAAAAATAGGCAGAGATCTCCTCACGCAGCTCCATTAAGCCGGCATTTGAAGTATATTTCGTCTGTCCTTCACGCAATGCCTGAATGCAAGCTTCACGTACCTTTTCCGGTGTAATGAAATCAGGCTCTCCGACCCCAAGGGCGATTATATCTCCTTCTCCGCCTGCTGCATTCAGATCAAAAAAAGCGCGAATTCCCGATGGCCGAATATCCCGTACACGCGAGGATACAAACCGCCCTATACCCTTTTCAATAAACATATTACGCCATCCCCCATTCCTGTTTCCGCTCATGGAGCGAGATGGCAATAATATGGTCCAGCAGTTGTGCGAAGGTTATACCCGCAGCTTCCGCACTCTTCGGAAGCAGGCTGTTGGCGGTCATTCCCGGTAATGTGTTCACTTCCAGCACGTAAGGCCTATCCTGACACAAAATCATATCGACCCTTGCATAGACCTTGCATTGCAGCAGTCGGTAGCTGGCCAGTGCCGCCTCGCGCACACGTTGCTCAATAACGGGAGGAAGCTCGATCACCTCCTCCTTAGCGCCACCGACCTCATATTTCGCTTTGTAGTCGAACCACTTCGAACGAGCGGAGCTAATACTAATAATCGGCAATACCTCGCCGTCTACGATCGAGCAGGTAATCTCCGTCCCTTTATAATAGGGCTCAATCAAGATCGCTTGATCCAAGCTGCAAGCCTCCTGAACAGCCGGCAGCAGCTCCTTCTCATTCTGTACAAGCTGGATGCCGATGCTTGATCCCCCCGTATTCGGCTTCACAATAACCGGGTAGCCCAGACGCTCCACCACCTGCGGATCATAATCGTCCATCCCCTGCCAGCAAAGACCTGCAGGCGTATGCACACCCGTTGCCTTCAGCAGCGTCTTGGACAACTGCTTATTCATGCATAAGCTGCTTGCCAAGACACCGCTGCCTGTATACGGAATGCCCAGTGTTTCCAGCGCTCCCTGCACCGTACCGTCCTCGCCATACTGACCATGCAGTGCCAGCAGCGCGATATCGATGCCTGCCTGCTGGACCTGCACGATTAAATCCGCTCGCTGCTCGATCACAATTGGAATCACTTCATAACGGCTGCGATCCAAATGATTGATCATCTCCTGACCTGTTTGCAGAGAAATCTCACGCTCAGAGGAAATACCACCCATAATAACGCCAATTTTCATCATGACACCTCATTTTTCTTCAAAATCATTATGTGGATACGGATTGTTCTTTCGATCGCTGGTACTTCTCCAGAACAATATTTCATCTCTATAACTCTTTTCTTAATCCTTATGCCTTAGGAAAGCTACGCGCCTGTTTGCCGATTATTTGAATACCCCGTTCGATATTTTCGTCCGTTACTCGTGAAAAACCAAGCCGCAATGTATTCGTCCCTTCGCCTTCTTGAATAAAAAACCTGTCTCCCGGTGTAAAAATGACGCCCTGTTCTGTGCAATCTTCTAGCAGTTGGCGTGTATTCACGCCTGCCGGGAAGGTAAGGAACAAATGCAAGCCCCCGTCACCAGACACCTGCGTCTCAGGAAGATGTGCTTCACAGCATGCCTTTGTCAGCTCATACTTGCGCTTATACTCTGTACGTGCTTTTTTTACATGTTTATCGAAATTTCCATTAAGCATATACTGGTATAAAATCGATTGATCGATTGTTGAGGTATGAATGGTGCGCGCACGCTTAATGCTTTCCAGAGTATCAATCAGCGCTCGGTCCCCAAGTACCCAGCCTACTCGCAAGCCAGGGAACAGCACCTTGGAGAAGCTGCCAATATAGATTACTCCGTTCCCATGCCCTGCTGACGCTATTAAGGGCGCAACATGCGCTCCCGAGTAGCGCAGCTCCTCATTGAATCCATCCTCGATTATCGGAATCTGATAGCGCGTCATTAATTTCATAACGGCGCTGCGCTTTGCCGGCGACATGACAATGCCTGTCGGATTGTGATAGGAAGGTGTCAAATAGGCCAGATCGAAGCTATCGGTCTGCAGTACCGCTTCTAGCCGCTCCACATCAATACCGTCACGCTCCATCGGAATACCGGTAATCTCAAATCCTTGCAGCTTCAAATTTTTGATCGCTGTGTAATGGGTCGGATTTTCACAAATTGCTGCTCCGCGGCGTCCAGAAGGGCGTAAAGCCGACAGCACAATGTCAAAGCCTTCTGTAAACCCGCCTGTAATCAGCATATCCTTGCCGCTTATATCGACGCCCTTGTTCTCCATATAATGCATCAGGTAATCAATCAGCGGCTTGTAGCCCTTGGCATAGCCGTAGTTGAGCAGCACTTGCCCTTCGATTGCCATCCGGTCCATAAAGGCTCGCCTTACATCCCCCAGATCAAACAGCTGCTCATCCGGAGCGATGCTTGTAAACGAGATAGTTCCTTTTTGGGCACGAATGCCCTGCTTCATCATATCCAAATCAACAGCCGATACAGCATACTCGTTGATTCTCGTCTTCCAGTCGATCTCCCAGGTGGCAGAGCTGTCAGACCCTCCGTTATCTACATCCGACTGGCCCACCATTGCGGCCACATAACTACCCTTTCCGGGAATCGCATACGTAAATCCGTCATCCTCCAAACCTTCATAGGCTGTAATGACTGTATTTCGGCTCACCTTAAGCAGAACGCTCATTTCTCGTGTGGAGGGCAGCTTCTGATCCGCCTGAAGCACCCCTTTTATAATTAAACGATTGACGTATTCTTTTACTTGTATCGAGACCGGACGGTCACTGACGAGCTTGAAATCCTGGAACATCCTTCATCGCCTCCCCCTATAATGATGGCATACAAGACGAGTGAAAAAAAAGAACCACCGTACTGGATTTTTCATCCTTCGGTGGTTCTTCCGCATTTTATCCTCTGTACGGTCTCATATCCTTGCCTTATTCCACCGCCTAACCAGCCGAGCAAAACTATATGCCGTAACGACCAACCGTGAATCCTGCCGCATCGTCAATTTGTCACATGGAGTGCGACTTAAAGGCCTTCAAATCTTCCACATCTGGACAAATTTGAACTCATATAGAGTGCGACCAAAACACTGGGTAAACTTGTTCAGCCAGTGGGCAATTTCAATCCACGCACTCATATAGAGTGCGACCTCTCCTAAATCAGAATTATAGAAAGAAAGCCACCTATTTCAATCCACGCACTCATATAGAGTGCGACGCGGAACGCCTGATTAATTTGGGCGCTGCTGTTCAAATTTCAATCCACGCACTCATATAGAGTGCGACTCCGTTTATAAGGAGCTGATTGATTATTTTTTTAATTTCAATCCACGCACTCATATAGAGTGCGACGGTAAAGGAGAGGTGGCCTAACGGCTGCCTTTTCTTAATTTCAATCCACGCACTCATATAGAGTGCGACTCAACCGTAAAATACATCGCGAGGATAAAGGTGGGGAATTTCAATCCACGCACTCATATAGAGTGCGACCTAATAACTGGCGAGGACCGTGATTATGTCTACGTGATTTCAATCCACGCACTCATATAGAGTGCGACTCCGGACATCTAAAAACCTCCTTTTGGGAAATAAATTTCAATCCACGCACTCATATAGAGTGCGACCGCGAAAATGAAGCAATTAATACCCTAATGATATCAATTCTCCACATTGATGCAAAAAATGATGCCCAATAAGCTTGGATCAACTATTGACTTTTATGGATAAGTAGTGATCCCAATACCTTTCGACAAATTTCGAGGTGCGAAGGACCCGGGGAATTCATGGGAGCTTTACATTCGCACCTTTACTTCACTGTCCAATTAAACCTCTAACAACCTTCCATATCCTGCGTTGGTCTTCCCGCCAATGCCTTCATCTCTTAGCGCTCCGAGCAGGATTGCTTTTGCCAAGCTTAGCCATTTCATAGCTTGTTCCTGCTCTCCCTCACAGGTTAATATGATGCGGAAATGAGCCGACGCTGAAAGAAATGAAATAGGGACAGGAGAATCATCGTCACGGGGAGCCTCGTATTCAATGTCCTTATGATAAGGCTCTACAATAATGCCGTTATAATCCTGGTGATGCGGTGTAAGCACATCCTGTTTGAGCGCTGTGCAAACTGTTTCTGGCGTGGGAAGGGCGTCGTGAAATTGAATACATCCAGCTGATGTTTGTGTGCCAAATAAAATGTCGTAGTCGGCTCCTGCACGCTTCAATGCTGGGTGCTGATCACCCAGTTGTCGATGTGCATAATGCGAAGCGACACCCTTCAGGGCAGTTCCTGGAAGGTAAGGCACACCATAAATACGGTGCAAGGCCAAACCAGTCTCAAGCACGGAGTCCCCTCCGTGCCCAATGACGAGCGATGTTTGTGACCTAACCACAATAGGCAACAATGTAGTGGCTCCAAAGTTCTCATGCTTGCAGTATCGTGTATAGTAATGTTCATACCAGCTTTTTTTTGCCGTGTTCCAGTCCATTTCATAAGCCTTGATCAGTTTCTGGTAGAAAGCTCGTTTGGCATCCCCTCTACCATCCTCTTTGCTAGCAATCAGTTTTAAGGACATATCCTGCGAACCTTCGTTACTCTTCGTCATAGCCAGATGGGCGTTCATGAGATGCCCTCCTGTTCCGGTGTATCCGCTCCTTGTTCGATTTTCAGAATGGCTTCCGCATACCGCTTAAACCAGACGGAGGCACTCAGTACCCGCCGCGACAAGTGAAGATAGTCTGCGTTTTGTTTTTCGAGTTCTTCTTTCCAAGATTTATCGAGATCAAGCGCATTCCGCATATGCTGCAAATATAAAGCATGTGGACTTTCTACGCTCTTGGACTTCGCCTGAAAGAAGGTAACGGCCAGACGTAAACCGTTGGTCAGAACGAGCGAAGGAAAACGGTGACAGAGCTGCCCATATTGCTGGGCAACGACGGAGTCCGCATCTAATGACTTTATTCCTTCAAATGCGGCCTGCGCGTACTCATGCTGGGATGATTTCATTGATCTCCGCCTCCCGAGAGGCGGCAGCGCACGCGCCCTTTGCCGACACTTGCATTGCCTCCAAGTTGTAAGAATATTTCTTTTTTCATATGTTGAAGATTGGAAATCCGTTTGGAGATATCTGACGATCCATCTACCCGATCACACCAGATCATCCCGTAAAAGATGGCTTCTGTAGGTACATATTCCTCATACCATAGCGCACCCGCTTGCGTAGTTTTCGTATCTTCCTGTATTCGAATGCGTGGCGTAATCTCACAACACATCGTTGTAAAGTATCTGAATGTGTCGTCCGATACTAATACAAGCCGCTCGATGAACATCTGCTTTGAATAAGGTTCATTTTCATCGAACAGCATATTCGCCAGCCAACTTGCCCAGGTGGTAAAGCCGTGCGATATTTCCGCCTTACCATAGAACTCGTCCAGGAAAACTTGCTGTTGGCTGTCCACTACAGAATCTGTAGTTGTCCAAGCGATTTCACTGTTTTTCGCATCTTTCTCAAATTGATCTAAATCTGGAATATCCAAAGACATCCCCATCGCTGCTGCATCTCGTACTAGGCGTTTTAGTACCATAGGGGAAGTAACATAAGCGAAGGTTCCATATCGGCTGGCTACCGGAAAAGCAAGAATCCGTCCATCGGAAATAACAAGCGCTCCAGCTTCGGTCCCATTGTTATCTGATTTACCGAATGCTTGCTTGAACCAAGCGTTTTCTCCCTCTTTAACTCGATAGTAATCTCTCTTTACCCCTTTCATGCTACTACCAGGAATCATAGGCCATTCAGTCACCTTCTCGCGCATAATAGGCAAATCAATTGCCCCAAGTCCTTCTCCCGAACCGATATGTAGTGGAGACAAACAGTGTATCCAGTACCACTGGCTTACATTTTCCATTTCCCTTGCTCCTTTATAGTAGGTTTATTTATTATTTGTTCTTTTGAGTTGTGTCTGTAATGTTCCATTTCCCCCATAAAGCCAGTCCATACCCGTCTTCTTTATCAAAAGCCTCTTTGCGGCGGTTCGTGTCCGACACGGATTGTAACCACATCTCCTTCGCCAAATCAGCCGCATCCCCTTTGGTGACTTCAAAGAAATATACGCTTCCTGCTGGAACCATGCGCCGAACCGCCTTTTCGCTATACAAATCATCCTTCGAGTAACTCCATCCCGATACAGGCTGCCACCGTGGGACACAAGCCCAGCGCAATTGAAGCTCTACTCCGCACTTCCATGGATTTTTAGTTTGGAGATTTTCGTCCAGCCAGCCTGGCAACCAGCCTTTTCGGAAATAAGCAGGAGTCGCTAATACCATGCGAATATATGACGCCCCCTGCATGCTTTCTTGAATGGCTACGGGACAATTCCATGACAAGTCATCTTCCACCTCACTGAAGTGAGCCAGTCTGCGCTTGCCCCCCATGGGATGCAGTTCTGATATTTTGCCTGTACAACCGGACGTATGCTCTCCAAAATCAATCTCAGCCTCCACAGTGAACTCTGGTGGAAAAACCAGTGATTGTGTTGAAAATAATTGCTGTTCCTTGGCGGTATACGTCTTGGGGTCGATTGCAGTATGTGTACGTTCTTCACGAATAAATGCGGGCAGAAAAGGTGATGTTTCACTAGCTGCGTGTAATGAAATGTTTTTCTGATCCAGACGCCATTGTTCGAGAAGCTTGGACCACGTTTCTTCTGACTTGGAACCTGTCAGCCAATGCACCATTTGCTCCTTCGAGATGTATGCTGGTGCTTCCTTCATTCCTTTGTGTGTTCCTGCTCCAAGTGGCGGCCAGAGCACATCTGCCAGACGTCCTTCCTGACCTACACCAAAAAATCCCTGTCTGTCATGTTGACCCCCTGTCAAGTTAACTGGTTGGATGAATTGGATACTGGCTTTCCCATGTTCTTCATATATTTCAGCGTCCTGAGGCATGGCAAAATACAAGCTTTCTCGGTATTTGTATATTGGACCTCGAACATTCAATTTAGCAAAATGGTTAAGGCTGAGGAACGACTTCCCTTCTTGTGCTTGTTCCCTTTTAGCCAGCATCGTGCGGATCGTACCCGCAAGCATACTTGGCGTGACATCGCTTAATGTGTGGGCCCGGATTCCCGGCGTAGCGCTAAATGGTCTTCCGTCCCGTACCATAATAGGATCAAGAGGTTTTACTTGCAATCGTTTCTTCATAAGTCGCTCCCACCTTTTCCAAATGAATCGTCAAAATGAGTTGCTCTGCCAATATCCGAAATCGTTCTAATGGCTCTTTTTCGGTATCATATAGTTCCTTCAGTTTAGGAATCCACTGCTCTTGGATGGTTTCCTTATCTATCCTTTCCGGCTTCTTCTTGAACGCCAGACGCTCAATCTCCATCCAGAGTAATTCCGCGAGCAATTTCTGATCACTGAGCCACGATGAGCCCTTAGCCATCTCCTCGTAGCTTTGGTACATGCTGCGGAGTTCATAGGCAAACTGGGCAGAAAAAAACACTTTATGATCGCGCAATGCCTTCATTTGCTCCACAGGATGAAGATCAAATGGCATGGCTACTTTTATCAGATCGCCCCCGCCCCGCTTGTGAAAGTGGACCGCCAGTGCATTACGCGTTCTCTTGGCCTGGCGTTCTGCTTCATGTGCCATATGACGCACTTCTTCAAGAGGTTCAAGCATATGAGCGATCACTATTCCCACAGAGAGAGTCGGGTTTGAGATTACAGAACCCATTTTATCTATAAAAGCCTTCCGCAATTCATTGGCTGCATCCAGACATGTATGAACTGGCAAATAGGCCATGACATCATCTCCGCCACCATAAACAAGCTGCCCCTGATGCTCTTTCATAATTTTTACTGCCTCCAGAGCAAATCTGGAGAGCGCAGTTGAAAATTCAATATGGCTTTGCTCATCCTTAATGTTGCGAAGATGTTCACCCATGCGATCACCGTCAGCAACTAGAAAAGCATAATAAGGAGTTGGACGGACAAAATCAAACTGATGATCCCTTGATTTCTCCTCCAACTGGACATACATCTGCTCCAACTCGTTCGCGATAGAATCTTTGAGGTTCTCTTTACGTTCCTTGGGAACCATAACGCATTCTTCAAGATAATCCTCGATTCGACGTTCATAAAAAAGACGCGCGTCATAGGAATTGGAATCTAGCTTGTTTGCTGGCTTTAAATTCTCTTTTCCCAACAATTCATTCACGGTATGCAAATAATCGGTCACTGCCGAACCTATGAAAGTAACGTCACGAATTTGGTCTTGGAAAGGCAGAAAGGCCGTTTCGCAAACCGAAAGAAACCGCTCTTGGTCAGGGTGAAGTATTAAAGACAACCGTTTAATGACGGAGATGGCGTCTAAGGTCTCGTGTTCTTTAATTCCCAACCGTAAAAGCCGCTCAATGTTCCTATCGTGGTTGATCCATACTGATTCACGACCGCCGTCCAGAGAAGATTTTTTCTCACCATACATCGCGCCTGGGTCGTTCTGCTTAAAATCCCGCAGGGTCTTACGGGCAGCTAATAATTGTTCTGTTCTGCTTAATGCTTCATCGTAATTTAGTCCTTGCATCGCTGTCCAAACCGCTTGAAACTCAAGTAAATCGCTGACTTGTCGGTCCCACGTGCGTATATTAATAATACGCCCAATTTTCTCCTCAGCCGCTCTGGCATACTCCTTCCATTTGCCTTGGATAGCCCTTCTGACTTGCCAAGCAATCTTGCTCGGCTGATCTGTATCCATTATCCCCAGAATCTTGTTTGGTGCACTCATTTTCTCTACTTGTTTGGAGTTTGTGACCGTCACCATCGCAGGAAAAACCAATCGACCACCCAGTTCCCGGAATTTCCGTGCTCCCGCTATACTTAATTCAGAGAGCAAATATGAGCCAAACCATAGATCTCGCGTTCTACGTGCCTGGGCGATAAATTCTTGCACAGGTCCGATGGAAAACATCATCAGTATCTCTTCAGATTTGTGCTCTTGCAAAATTTTCCGACCTCCTTACTGTTTAAAAAAGCCTCAACAGCAGACATATAGACTTTTTTATTATCTTGCATAGGGTTATCATCATATGAAACGTCAGGGTATATTTCTTTTGTTCCAACTTGCTTTACAGTTCTACCGTTCGCCTCTAAATCAACCCCCTCCAACATAGGTTGATTTAGGACAGCCACTATTCCAAGCGACTTATGAGGACTACAGGCTAGTGGCTTTAAAATCACCGGAGAAGCAAGGCGATCCTTGTTTTTGGGAACAAGTTGCGTTTTGTATGGTTCCTTTTCCCATCGTTTTCTATTACGGAGTTCTTCATAAGATAGGCTTTTGTCCTCATCCATTTTTTGTTTAAACTCAAAAATAATTGGTAAACCAAGTTGTGCTCTTGGAAAAGCAATCAGCTTATCAGGTTTACTGGCTGGACATTTTTTCTTATGTTTGGGATGTGCCATACCTGTAATCGTTCGAATGGAATCTGCTTCCGGCCAGTGGCTTCTTCCAGGTTTGTGTTTATCTTTCCCTTTGTTCGCACGTCTGCGAAATAGGCGATAAGCTTCAATTGCCTCATTCCAAGCATCCTGTATCCCCTCTGTATGGGGACGAAATTTAATGTGTTTGCAGAGCGTTGGCCATTCACGACTTTGATTCGCCTGTAACAGATTCAAATCGTACTTTTCTATTTGTTTATCAAACCACGGCAAAAAATTTTCATGGGTACAGTTATCTATAGTAGGAGAAATTCCCTCACAATATAAACTCCCACACCCTCTGCGTGTTCTTGCCCCTACTCCACCGAAGTTGATCCAGGCCCATAGTGCAGGCTCTATCTCTTTGCGTTCTATTTCTTCAAGATCCATAGATTTTGTAATATCATCGAATGGTTGCTTATAAATAATATGAAGCTTGAATGTATGCCCAATAGTGTGCTCGATAGAGTTCTTTTTAGCAATATCCACTTCGGCGCCTGCTGAATATAACGCATATTTGGGAAAATGAATTCTACCTGTAGACTTAGAGGTCGTTTGCTCAATCCAAATCTTCACGCAACTTGGCCGACTTGTATCTCCAAAAATCTCTACTTCTCGTTTGCGCAGTTCATATACATTTTCATAAGCTGCACCACGCGTTGCCCGCCACCAGAAACGTAACTGTCCCCGCACCGTGCCTGTACGAACCAATTCTTCTGTATCAATCTGCCCTGCAAGATAGCCTCCCCCAAACATAGGAGTCACGACCGTTATGTCATAAACGTTATGCAGATTAGCAATTTGAGCGATACTTTTTTCCAGACTGGAGATAGTGGTTTCAGGACTTTCCAGTTTTCTTCCCATACGAGTCTCCTTTCTTAATCCATCTATTTAATTGGCATCCTCTTCGATACTGTCGTCCCCGATTGCTGTAAGCTCTCTAAAAGCTTTAGCATAAGCGAAATGAGGAAACAACATAGGGTTATTCAGCAACATGAGCAACTGGTTAAGCTGGAAGTTTAAGGTCAGAAGCGGATTGCCTGGTATTTTCAAATCACTCAGTGTATTTTCAAGTGACATGGCGTTTTCCGAAAATTTCAGTTCGCTATATTGCCCGCTGTCCACTTGTATTTTAAACCCTTGCTTATCTTCATCTTTCCAGTTTGAAGGAATCACGTTCATATTACCGATATTTTGTATCCCAAGATTCAATTGATCCCCCCACCAGCCAAGCTTTTCATTCTCGTGTTCGACCAGCAAATCAAATTCTCTGACAATTCCTTTACTACCCGGCTCAACTCTTTTTAGCAGAATAAAATCGAATGCCCCTTTAAGATTCTTTGCAACTTGATCTATGGCTGTCTGTTGTTGTCTCTGGAAATTGCTTGCAAGAATAAAAATAGGTCGAGTACGTTGCTGCGTTTTGTTTGTGATCCCAGTTACATACCCCTGCACCATCCGCGTAATGCCCGTCGTTCGTGGTTGTAAGTTTTTAATACTTTCTGTCCATTCTATGATTTTTTCATATTCCCAATTTGTACTCTTGCACTCAATAGCTACCACTACGGCTTCGATTGGAATGAACTTGAGCGTATTATATTGGAAGACGTAAGGTGTATACTGCTCATCGTAGACAGCAATATCCACTTCCCTGGATCGGTTATTGTTCGAGTCAATGATAATAACCCCCTGCGCCAGTGAGTATTTGAGAGGGATAATACTTCGGAAAAATTTGACCCACCTCTCCTCGCGATAGTTCCCACTAATTGTTCCATGCTCAGAAGCAATATCGATCTCTTCTACCATCATCTGATTCAGGTAACGGTAATTCTGATGAATACGCTCAAATACATTTTCAACCTTACTATCTTTGTTGACTTCAATTTTCCCCATTTTCTCTTGCCCTCTCTATCATTCACATTTGGTTATTCCTGATTAATTAGTCCTAAAAATAATTCAACTCATGTTATAAAACAGGCAAAATAGACCTTATTTATATAGGTATTAAGGATCATGTTAATTATAATCACGTTTGTATGTATTTTACAAGGATAATATTTCTTAATCATGTTTTATAGATTTTAATTGACCTTTATATTCCAATTAAGTTGAATTAATAGTTTCACAAGCGAAAGTGACTACCAAGCTTTAATAGGATTTTGCATAAGTCCTGTTAAAAAATAGCCCCCTGTAAATCTCAAAATAAGAGATTATCAGGGAGGCTTTGTTTTTTTGGTGAAATTCAGGAGCAAAATCGCGAAAATAGACCTGATAATCCATCTTTTGGTGAGGATTACAGTCCTATAGAAATTTTCCATCTGCATGCGCTTTCAGAGCAATAATCTGAAACCCTAACTGCTCCGCAATATAAAATACTGGACTAGGAACATGGTCACTGGATGCCTTGCCGAATGAATTATCAAGGATGGCAACCCCCGGTGTCGCTTCATCTGTCGCTGGATATGCTGTTTACGCTCGGCTACATAATTCACATGCCCAAAAAAAGAGTCATGTTCTTGCTCCATCGCTCTCCACCAGACCAAGAGTTCACGTCTCCTAGGAGAACATGGCATTGTAATCTGTTGATTGTTCGTAACCTTGGCAAACCAATATAGATCGTTTTTATGCTTCAGCACCTTCTGCAGCAGCTACTTGGAATCCAGCCACTTATCTAATCCTTACGTAGTTAGCCTCTAGATGATTTAAATCCACGCACTCACGTGGAGTGCGACGAGATGGATATGTAATGGGCGTAATGTATTTAAGATTTCAATCCACGCACTCACATGGAGTGCGACCGAAAATTAGTTCTAATCTTTCATTTGGTCCACGCCTGTTGAATAACCAAAATAAGTAACTCAA
>NZ_ASSB01000383.1:0-7924 GCF_000520755.1 Paenibacillus sp. 1-18 | reverse complement strand
AATGGCCAGCCGCTGCCGCGATTCATGGACGTTTTGTCGATGTACGGGATTGGAAATTCAAGCAGGAAGAAGTAGTCCGCTAGGATACAGAGGAGGAATTTACGATGGAAGCATTCACAACTTTAAAAGGAATCGTAGCGCCTGTGGATCGGGTAAACGTGGATACGGATGCTATTATTCCTAAGCAGTTCTTGAAAAGAATCGAGCGCACGGGCTTTGGACAGTTTTTGTTTTATGAATGGCGTTTTGATGAGGCGGGTAATATCAATCCTGAATTTGAACCGAACAAGCCTCGCTATGAAGGGGCATCTGTGCTGATTTCTCGTGCCAACTTTGGTTGCGGCTCTTCCCGTGAGCATGCGCCGTGGGCGATTATGGACTATGGGTTTCGCTCTGTAATCGCACCGTCTTTTGCGGATATCTTCTATAATAACTGTTTTAAAAACGGTATTTTGCCGATCAAGCTGTCTGAAGAGCAAGTAGAGGATTTATTTCAGCGTACGGCGAAGCATGATAAATACCAATTGAACGTAGATTTGAACGAAAAAACAATTACTGATGATTATGGTTTGCATATTGATTTTGAACTGGATGAGCATCGTCGTCAATTCCTGCTGCAAGGTTTGGATGACATTGGCTTAACGCTCCAGCATGAAGCTGAAATTCTAGCTTATGAACAAAAACGTGCTGCCAAGCAAGGCGCATAACCATCATTTGAACAGAAAGTCCGTAAATGGCAATTCTTTTGCCTGCGGGCTTTTTGTTATTTTTAAAATTAAATTGGTAAATAAGGGGTTGACGGCTTGACTGAGCATGGTATTGTAAAAGTAAAATGGTTGAGAACTATACCTATGCAGGAGCACAAGAATATTACATATATAAGTTAGGGGAATGAGCATGAAAAAATATGGTTGGGTGATATTGGCAGCTATCCTAATCTGGTTGTGGCCATCCTCCACTCATGTGAATGCGGCTGAAGCAGATTTGTTTTTGGACGGCAAAAGGATGGAAGCGCCTGCAGATGCAAAGCCTGAAATGGTCAATGGAAAAGTCATGGTACCGCTTCGGGTAGTGGGTGAGCAGCTTGGATATCAATTCAAATGGGAACCACAAGCCTATAAAATCTCAATTCAAAAAAATAATACGGATATGTCCATGTATGTAGGCCGTACATCGGCTGATGTGAATGGAAAAACAGTTAGTCTGGATGCGCCTCCTGTTCTGCGTGGTAACTCGACGATGGTTCCGTTGCGTTTTGTCGGAGAACAAATGGGACTAAACGTAGATTGGAATAATAAAAGTAAATCCGTAAACCTTAGTCAAAAGGCCACAACTTCACAAACAGATCAGAAGGCCGATTCGCAAAAAACGTCAACACAGAATACGACCAGCAAGCAGACGGAGACTGCACTTTCACCGCCCAAAGATCAGAATGCAGAGAAGCCAAAAGCAAATAAGTTGCTTGTGCAGGACATCACTTTTGAACATGAAGCATTAAAAATTTCTCTGAATAAGGCTATAACCCCCAAAGTGTCGAAAATGACGGGGCAGGACCGCATTGTTGTAGATTTACCAGAGGCCTCACTGGCGTCTGATTTTTCCAAGCTGTTCCCGGTTCGTAAGGATGGCACACGGGCTTTGACGAACAGTGACAGCGAGGATGTGCAGGAAATCAGATTCGCTCCTGCAGATGGACAAAATGGAGGCGTCCGTGTCGTTATTGCCTTGAACCAAGCACGTGATTACGATCTTTCAACAAATAGCACGGGTGAAATCACCCTCCAATTGCGTGAACGAAGTGAGAATCCGGTAGACACACCAACTCATGTCGAAGAACGCCGGATTGTCGTAATTGATCCTGGTCATGGTGGCAAGGACCCTGGAGCAGCCAGTGTGACAGGACGACGCGAGAAGGAATTTACATTGGCTGTAGCATTAAAGGTTCAACAGCTTTTGCAAAATGACCCAGCTATCCAGGTCATAATGACCCGCAATGGAGATACATATCCGACCCTGGATGAACGTCCCCAGCTTGCGAATGATCAACAGGCAAGCGTGTTTGTTTCCATTCATGGCAACAGTATGCCAGCCTCCAATAACGGAAAAGCCAATGGGTCTGAAACCTATTATGCACGTCAGGAAAGTTTAAGCCTAGCAACGTTGATGCATAAGCACCTTGCAGCAGCTACCGGGTTCAAGGATAATGGCATTAAGGTGGCAAACCATGTGGTAACAAGAAAATCGCAAATGCCGGCGGTACTGCTGGAGTGTGGTTATCTGAGTAATCCGTCTAATGAAGCAGCCATGTTCACGGAAGAAAAACAGGACATGATTGCGCAAGGGATCGTCGGCGGATTAAAAGAGTATTTTGCAACGGAAACGGGGACAACGGAATCGTTTAACGAAGTGATTAATTAATATAGTTAGAAAAAGCTACTTTCTACCTTTGTGGAAATCATGAAGGTGAAAAGTGGCTTTTTTAATATTTTTGACGATGAATATTATGGGAAGCGAATGAACTATTTTTTTAGCCATAATTCGACAAAAATAGTTCTTAGGCACGTACATTTCTGTTATGATGGAATATATTCGCAACTTTTGGTGTGGGATAACGTATAAAAGGTTGTCTGATATTACATAAGCGCGTATATCAGGTCGCCGCACCGGAGCATGTGGCAAAAAAAATATGAATGGAAGGGTGACGAATGAAGAAATTTGGTTTTTTGTTGTTATTATTTGTCTTCATGTGGGCGGTTCCGGGTTATGGACATGCGGCTTCGAGTGGAACGCAAATCTATCTCGACGATCAACAGTTAAATGTCCCTAGTAATGCTAAGGCACAAGTGATAGGCGGAAGCACAATGGTTCCGCTACGCGTAATTTCTGAAAATTTAGGATATGACGTGACATGGAAGCAGCAGGCGCGAACCATAACGATTGAGAAGGACAGTACCTCGATCCGAATGAATATCGGAAGTAAGACGGCGACTGTCAATGGAAGTGACATTAGTCTGGATGCTTCGCCTCTGCTGCGTTCCAATTATGCCCTTGTACCGCTTCGTTTTATTGGGGAGCAAATGGGACTGGACGTAAAATGGGACAGTAGCTCCAAGTCCGTAAAATTATATACCCGCAGTAGCGGGTCTGGAAAAGGGGAATTTACCCCTCCGAAATCCGGGAATAACAGTTCAAGTACAGGAAGTGTAACTGCACCAGCTAATAATGCAAGCACAGGTGTTACGCCAGTGCAGGAAATCAGTTTCAGTCAAAATCGTTTAACCATCACAACCGCGAGTACAGTCAAGCCAAAAGCTTTCACGATGACAGCTCCTGATCGGGTTGTTGTGGATTTGCCAGCAACGGCGTTCGCTGACAATTTTGGAGACCAGCAGAAGCTGGACAACAACTTGAATGGTTCACTGGACATTCAGAATGAAGCGGATGTGTCCGGTATCCGTTATGCTTTGTTCCAAAAGGAACCTTCTACGGTCCGTGTTGTTATTGATTTGAAGCATGCTATGAACTACTCGACATACAATGATGGATCCAATCATGTTATCGTCGATCTGGCATCCAAGGATTCAATTAATACAACGCCTGATGCCACGCTGCCAGATGGTTCAACACCAGATGATACACAGACATCACCAGTGAACAGTAGTGGTAAAAAGGTCGTTGTTATTGATGCAGGTCATGGAGCAAAAGATTCTGGAGCAGTTGGGGCCTCAAGAAAAAATTATGAGAAGACCTTCAACCTGGCTATGGCTTTGAAAGTAGAAAGCATCTTAAAGCAAAATCCCAACCTTGAGGTCATACTGACACGCAGCGACGATACATTCCTGGAGCTTAAAGAGCGAGTAAAAGTAGCTGAAAATGTTCATGCCAACGTATTCGTGTCCATTCATGCTAACAGCAGCGGCAGTTCAGCTTCCAACGGTACAGAGACGTATTACCAGCGGAGTGCCAGCAAAGCGTTAGCCAACGTTATGCATAAGTACTTTGCTCCTGCGACAGGTCTGACAGACCGAGGCATTCGTTATGGCAATTTCCATGTGATTCGGGAAACGACTATGCCAGCCGTTTTGCTTGAGGTGGGATATTTGAGTAATGCAAAAGAGGAAGCCACACTGTTTGATGAAGATTTTCAAAACCGGGCAGCTCAGGGGATTGCAGATGGCATCACAGAGTATCTTGGTGTAAAATAAATCTTCAACAAATCGCTTGCCAACGTAAAGCAAGGAGGGGGACATATGAACAAGAAAATTGTAATCGCAGGTTTGCTGGCACTGTTTGCCATAGCAGGTGCAGGCTGTGCCTCCAAGCAGACAGCTGCTCCGACTCAGGAGACACAAACACCTGCTGCACCACATAGTACGTCTGAGCAAACGGCCCCTGATCCATCGGCTCAGCCTACTGAAAATAACGGGGCGGCTCAGACCCCGACATCCCCGTCAACGGAACCTACAAAAACCAAGACGGAAACGGAAAAATCAGGAGATCATCAAACGCAGCAGATCACAGTCTACTACACAGATACTCAAGAGAATGGCTTAAAAGAAGAGAAAAAGGAAATTACCTACCCAAGCGAGCTGGAAAAATACCAAAAGGCGTTTGAAGCTCTGCAAAAAAGTGGGAATTCTGCTCTGATACCGCTGTGGTCGGATAAAATTTCCGTGCATAAGATCAAATTGGATAACGGAGCATTGACCTTTGATATTTCTTTGCCGGACGAGGCACGTTTGGGTGCTGGTGGCGAGGAATTGGCTATTGATGCCTTAAAGAAAACGATGTTCCAGTTCAATGAGATCAAAACACTGGATTTGCTCGTAGATGGTCAATCTCTGGAATCCTTAATGGGGCACGTAGATTTGGATCATCCAATGAGCCGTTAACAGATCAGATGGTAGGAAAATTTCTTGGCAAATTGCACACTTTTCTCGTGCAATTTGTGACAGATAATGATAATATAGGAGTGTATTTCTCGCCTATGCAGGCAGTCATGCACAAATAGTATTCGTTTCTTTCCGGATGATTATTTAGAGTGACCGTCTTGATGCGGGCTATCCCGTATCAGGACGTTTTTTTTGGTGGGAGGTAGAATTCCGTGAATGCAGCAACCGCACGTCATATATTGGACACCATCGGTACGATGTATCCGGATGCCCATTGTGAGCTGAACCATGACAATGCTTTTGAATTAACGATTGCCGTGTTATTGTCGGCTCAGTGCTCCGATCAGATGGTCAATAAAGTAACGGCAGACCTGTTTCAAAAATACAAGACACCCGAGGATTATTTGGCTGTTCCCATTGAGGAACTGGAGCAGGATATTCGCAGAATCGGCTTGTACCGAAACAAGGCCAAGCATATTCATAACCTGTGCCGTATATTGATAGACCAGTACGGGGGAGAAATACCGTCTGAGCACGATCAACTGGTCAAGCTTCCCGGTGTTGGGCGCAAGACGGCTAATGTCGTCGTATCTACCGCTTTCAATGTGCCGGCTATTGCAGTGGATACGCATGTAGAGCGCGTTTCTAAACGACTCGGCTTTGCAGGATGGGATGATTCTGTGCTTGAGGTGGAAAAAAAGCTGATGAAAAGAGTTCCTAGGGATGAATGGTCTTTGACCCACCACAGGCTTATTTTTTTCGGTCGCTACCATTGCAAAGCTCAAAACCCTCAATGTCAGGTATGTCCATTACTTGATGTGTGCAGGGAAGGCAAGAAACGTATGAAAACGTCTCTTATCAGAAAAGATAAGGAACGTAGAGCTTAAAGACCCATATTGTTTACAATGGGTTTAACCATTTATGTGTAGAAAAGGATGAAGAGTAATGAAGTGCATTTCGGTATATACAGACAATTTTGAGGCGTTTTCTGATATTTTTGAGCAAATTGTAACAACTGAGTTTGCTGAAAACGAAGAGCGCGATCTTGAGGGAATTACGGTCAGCCATTCCGGAGATGTACCTGAGCACTACCTGGAGCGCATGTCTCAAAAGCCGGAAGTGGTCGTAATGAAGGACAAATCCCGCGGAATTACGATTTTGCAGCATGGTCAAGTGTTTGAAATCTTGCTGCCTGTGCTTGAGACAGCAGCAAATTAAGTGTTATTAGCGGACATGCGCTGCATGTTCCGGTGCAGGCGGCCCGGCTGGTCTAACCAGCCTGGAGGCGCATGAGCTGCACAAACCTTGAAAGCCATCATCAAATGCTGGATATGGACGATTCCACATCATTAATTCTGGGATTTTTAATTATATTTCAGAGTGATAAGCAGGCTCATCCGTTGTTTACATATCTTGTTTCGTCGTTGCCCTTTGAGGGCTTTGATGAAACACATTCGGTTGCCAAGATACTGGTATGGAAGATATATTCTAGCATTGCTGTAATATCCGATTTGGATAAAAGCGTTCCCCAAAGTCAGCTATTGGAGGGGGACGCTTTTTTAGTTTTTTTAATGTGATGATTCTCACAGTTGCACAAGAGTGCTACAATATAGCTATTTGATGCTCAAGAGACAAGGAGTGGAACCGCAGCTTATGATGCAAACGATTACAGGAGATATAGGAAAGTGGTCGGATACCATTGAACAGATACGAAATACATTGCATAAAGCAGGGAATAGATCGGGAGCCAACGCTTTAACTGATTTACTAGAGAAGGCGAATGCGGAGGAGCTGACCATTGCCTTTTGTGGACATTTCTCGGCGGGGAAATCAAGCTTGATTAACAGCCTGTGCGGTAAAACGGTGCTGCCCTCCGGACCGGTGCCCACGAGCGCTAATGTGGTGTCCATTCGCCATGGACATTCAAGAGCACTCATTCATCCAGTTACATCATTGGAAAATCCGGAGCAGGAGATCATGGAGACCTCCTTGGCCGAACTGGCTGAATATTGTAAAAATGGCGGGGCCTATGAATCCATTCAGGTATGGGAGGATATTCCGATGCTATCCGGCGGAGGGGTGCTGCTGGATACACCAGGCGTAGACTCCACAGACCAAGGGCATGCGCTGGCGACACATTCCGCTTTACATTGGGCGGACATTGTTTTTTATGTGATGGATTACAACCATGTCCAATCTGAAAATAACTTGTCCTTTGCTAAAAGCTTATCGGATTGGGGCAAGCCCTTATACTTGATAATCAATCAAATAGATAAACACCGGGAGCGTGAGCTTTCATTTACACATTATCGCAATGAGGTAGAGACCAGCTTTCATGCGTGGCAGGTCCATTATACAGATATATTGTTTACTTCCTTAAAAGAGCCAAATCACCCTTGGAACCAGTGGCAACAGTTGCCGTCGTTGATCCAACAATTACTGAAGCGGAAAACGGAGCTGTTAGCCTACAGTCTGATATCCTCCATGCACCATTTGGTAGAGCAACATGTGGAGGATGTGCGGGCAGCTGAAGAAGAGGAGCTGAACACGCTGCTGCAAGAGGCGGGCGGAAAAGAGGCCATTTCCCGCCTGGAATTGGAGCAGAAAGCCCTACAGCAAGAGGATGAGCAGTGGCGGATACTCCCGGAGCAGGAGCATAAACGGTTGCGTCAAGAGCTGGATCGTCTGCTGGAGCAAGTGCATTTGACGCCTGCGGAGCTGCGTGAAGCAGCGGGCGAATATTTGGAGAGCCGCAAGCCGGGCTTCAAGATGGGGCTGTTGTTTGCCGGAGGCAAGACGGAGCGAGAAAAGGAGCATCGCTTGGAACGGCTGACACGGATGCTGACAGATCAGGTGGAAGGGCAACTGCTTCCGCATGTGCGGGAGCTGCTGAGAACTTGGGGCGAAGGTCATGGGCTGTGGTCTGCTGCGATGGAGCAAGAGCTGGATGGCATTCGTCCAGTGACGAATCGGGAGCTGATTGAGCAGACGGTCAAGGAAACGGCATTGTCGCCGGAGTATACGCTGAACTA
>NZ_ASSB01000382.1:0-16120 GCF_000520755.1 Paenibacillus sp. 1-18 | reverse complement strand
CCCCCAGGGAGCCGATCGGCTCTGCTCCTGTGAGCGCCATTGGCTCCAGAATCTTGCGCAGTTCTTCAAACGTATATCCAAAAGCAAGCTGAAGCTGATTAACATTTTCGTGTTTCGGCTCTGGATGCTCCAATGCCTCCGGCAGTTCATCCAGATCAACCAAGTGCTCATCCAGCCATTGCTGATAAGGCTCCTCGGAGGCGATGCGTTCTTTCAGCTCTTCATCAGAAACGATGCGGCCTTCCTGGGTATCCACCAGCAGCATCCGGCCCGGACGTAGACGATCCTTATACAGCACATTTTCAGGAGCGATATCCAGTACACCCGCCTCTGAGGACAGTGCAATCAGATCGTCTTTGGTCACATAGTAACGCGCAGGACGCAGGCCGTTACGATCCAGAATCGCCCCGATTTGGATACCGTCCGTAAACGCCATCGCAGCCGGGCCGTCCCACGGCTCCATCATGGTACTGTGATATTCATAGAATGCCCGCTTTTTCGGGTCCATCGTCTCATGCTTGTTCCAAGGCTCCGGCACCATCATCATAGCTACATGCGGCAAGGAACGTCCGCTCAGATACAAAAACTCCAGTGTGTTATCAAACATGGCTGTATCTGAACCATCCGGGTTAATGACTGGTTTTACCTTCGCGATGTCTTCGCCAAACGCTTCACTTTCAAACTGTGCCTGACGCGCATGCATCCAGTTCACGTTGCCGCGCATGGTGTTAATTTCACCGTTGTGAATCATAAAACGGTATGGATGCGCACGATCCCAGCTCGGGAACGTATTCGTACTAAATCGGGAATGGATCAGCGCAATCGCCGATGTCACCCGCTCATCCTGCAAATCCAAATAAAATTTGCCTACCTGCTCGGTTGTCAGCATTCCCTTGTATACAACCTTGCGGCATGACAAACTCGGAATATAGAACGATTCGCCGTTCTGCTCCTCTTGGTTATAACGAATAGCAAGCTCTGCACGCTTACGAATGATATACAGCTTCCGTTCAAAATCCAGCTCTTCCTTCAAATCGCTACTGCGGCCGATGAACACCTGACGCACGCCCGGTTTAGCCGCTTTTGCCGATTTGCCCAGCATTTCGTCATAAGTCGGTACATCGCGGAAGCCCAAACAATTTTGGCCTTCGTCCACGATAATCTCTCTTAGCTTCTGCTCATGTGCCTCACGGACCTCTGGATCATTGGATACAAAAAGCATACCTACGCCGTAATGTCCGGCCTTAGGCAGCTTGAAGCCCAATCGCTCCGCTTCCTCTTGAAAAAACAGATGGGGCACCTGAATCATAATCCCCGCTCCATCACCGGAGTTTGGTTCACTTCCCTGGCCGCCCCGATGCTCCATATTGACGAGCATGGTCAAAGCCTGACTTACAATATCGTGCGATGGTTTTCCCTTGATGTGGGCAACAAAGCCCATGCCGCAGGCGTCTTTTTCGAATTGGGGATCATATAGTCCCTGTTTGGGTGGTAAACCTGTCTGTCTCATGGAACGCAACCTTTCTGTTATAAAGTCATGCTGGCCTGAAATACAGGCGGCCGAATAGAAGACAGTGGCAACAAGAGGTAAATCAAAGAACAACAACGAGGATTGGGGGACAAAACATATGACGTATTCAAGGCGGTACGGTCCGCCGAATGCACATGCTTTTCAATAATTATGCAATGGCTTGACTTGAAAAATACGTCGATTCCACTGATGAATCTAATTAGTTCTATCATTTTATCATTGACCTACCATGTTAGCAATTCAAAGTTTTTATAATTGTGATAATAAATCTTTTACATTACAGCATCAACGTATCAATGCAAGAAGATATCATTTTTATGTATAAATATTCATTTTTTTAAAAAAATCAGCCTCTTCCATTCCACCAGGGAACAGAAAAGGCTGACGAAGGATATCTGATAGAGATGCTGACCATCAGACGTATGCTAGGAACTCAGTCGATGCGAATTAAAATTCGAGACTTTCACCGGGCTTTAAGGCTTTCCCTTCAATTCCTTCTTTGTGCAGACGGTCACAGAAGGCGTCTCCGTCCTGCTCAATCACCGGGAATGTATTGTAATGCACTGGTATCACGCGGCTTGCACGCAACCATTTTGCTGCCAGCAAGGCGTCCTCCGGTCCCATCGTATACCCATCTCCAATAGGCAATACCGCAGCGTCAATGGAGTTGGTTTCTCCAATAAGACGCATATCGCCAAACAAGCCGGTGTCCCCTGCATGGAAAAATGTTTTGCCTCCCATGGTCAATAAAATTCCTGCTGGCTCTCCCATATATATCGCTTGTCCGTCCACGTTCAAAGAGGAGCTGTGGAACGCAAGCGTGAATTTTACATGGAAGCCGTCAAATTGGTGACCACCGCCAAGGTTCATACCATGCGCCTTGGCCCCCAGGGATGAACAATAGTCAGCCAGCTCCGCCACCGCAATCACAGGGCAATCATTGCGCTTGGCAATTTCAACAGCATCTCCAAAATGATCGGCATGACCATGTGTCAAAAGCACCGCATCCACATGAATATCTTCAGCTTGTATGGTTGCCTTTGGATTACCGGTCAAAAAAGGATCAATAATAATCCGCTTTCCCTCTTCTTCCACTAGAACAACTGAATGTCCGTAATAGGTGATTTTCATATCGTCTGCGCCTCCATTGTCACTTTCATTATTTAGGTTACTTTCCTTTATCCATTATACCACTTTTTGCATGCAAGCTTCACCTCTACGCAAAATACGCCCACAAAGCTGGACCCTGTTGTTTAGAAAGGGCTGTTATTTGTAGAAGACTGCCTTTATTTATAAAAGGTATGATGTCCGATTGTTTTCACCTTGGTCCGCGAATGATGAACCGTAAGGTCCTGAGCCAACGTAAGCGACAGGAAAAAACAGGTGTTATCAGGCACGGCTTTATGGCTGTTCAAAGCTGCGTTAACCGCACGGATGCTGTCCTGGTTCGGTTGGACACGACGAAGACGCCCGTTCGCAACCGGACTAAATTGCGCTTTTTGATAAATGACTGCCTGAATTGTATCGGGAAATGAGGCTGACCGCAGCCGGTTTAAGACAACGTTGGCAACTGCCACTTTGCCTTCGTACGGTTCGCCTTCTGCTTCTGCCATCACTATTTTTTGCAGCAGTAGCAGTTCTTTAGCGGAGACAACATAGCTCCAGGTAGACAACGCCTTGTCATCCTGAGTGAGCATTTTTGTCTTCGTAAAGTAGATGGTTGTAGGAGGGGTTAGGATTGCGGACTTGCTGTGCTGGACTTCAAGCTTTTTCTTGCCTGTGGCAACATTATTGCGTGCTTGTTCCATTTGCTTCATCTGAGAAGCAGGCAACGGAGTCGGCATGATATCTTTCCAGCTTGGCTGCCCGTGAGCAGCGATAAAGATGGGACTTGTCCTGTTTGACCCGTAATGGGTCCCCATCCTGTCGCCATGTGAAGGAGTCGAAGAGTTCCCTGACCAGCTCAGAGATTGCATAGGTGCATTTTTATGATTTTTCTGTGTTTGCTGAACCTCAGCGTAGAGGCCTATCCCCAATATACAAACAAGCAGCACACTCAAAAGAGGTGCAAACCAACGATATTCTTTAACAATTTCCATAATGTTCCTCCCGTTAACTTTAAGCACATTCCTCAGATATGTAACCTAAAATGCGCTTTTTGAATAACGCTGAAACACTATATCACTAAATTCGCTGATAGATCAAGGGTTTCACCTTAATAATGGGAAGGTTTGTATTATTTGGTACATTGGTTTTTGCCCCATTCGGGTTGCATATAATACAAATTCCCCCACTTCCCACGGCTCGGCAATCCGGTCATTTGGCTGCCAAACTGACACCGGAACGGGCTCCTTTCCTGTGTATGAACGCGCTACGGTAATATGGGGCCGATAAGGTCGTTCCTCGGGTTTAAAGCCGAGCGGCTCGGTAGCTCGAAGTATGGAATGATACAACTGATCCAGTGACTCTCGCTGTCCGGTAACTCCCCTCCACAATACACGTGGAAATTGTTCTCGGCCAAAAAAGCCTGCTTCTCCAATCCCGAGCATGAACGGGGCATGCTCGGCTGCAGCTTGAACTAAGGCCTGCTCCAGCTTAGGTATATCCGAAGTCGCTACATCACCCAAAAACTGAAGTGTCACGTGGTAGTCTCTGAAATCACTCCATTTTCGAAAGGGCAGTTCTTCCAAATCCTGCTCCGCCCATTGACGCAGCTTCTGCTTATGCCCATCTGGAAGGGCAATAGCCGTAAAAAGTCTTTGTGCCTGCGTTTTTGGTGATATAGGTCTGTTTGATAATTTATCGTTCTCCATCCGCTTCGAGCTCCTTTTTTTGTATGTATCCCGACAAGTTGCTGTTTGGGGTGTCCTATATTTGGGTAAAGCCATTTCTTGTTATTTATAGTGACACGGAAAGCTTGTTTCTCCCCCTCTTTATGCAATTTTTCCGACAATCTGTTATCCTTGAAAGAATGGTTCGCAGAAGATATTGGAAGCTTCAAGCTCAATCAAAAGTCGAGGAGGCTATGAATCATGGGAAACATCTTAAGTTTACACCAGCTAACCGAAGAACAAGAAAAACAAGTTCGGGCAGCAGCTCCGGGCTACGGGTTGACCATTGGCAAAGCCCAGCAGTTGGAGGCTGAACAGATCCGGCAGGCCGAGGTTATTTTAGGCTGGTCCAAGCATATTGCCGAGGAGGCACTGCATCCGGGCAGCAAGCTGAAGTGGATACAAACCTGGTCGGCGGGAATTGACAAGCTGCCTCTTACCGAGCTGGAAAAGCGTAATATTTTACTTACGAATACAAGTGGTGTACATGCAATTCCGATAACGGAGCAGATTTTCGGCATGCTGCTGTCGCATACACGTTATTTACAGCAAGCAGCTATCTTGCAGCGTCAGAAAACATGGCAGCAACCGGAAGGTCAACTGACGGAATTACGTGGTAAAACACTGCTGATTACAGGTGTTGGCGAAATTGGCCGTGAAACGGCCCGGCTTGCACAAGCCTTTGGCATGCGGGTGATCGGGGTCCGGCGTTCCGGCAAGGAAGCTCCACATGTAGAGCGTATGTACACAAATGAACGATTACATGATGCGTTGGGAGCTGCGGATATCGTGGTGAACATTTTGCCATTCACGGAGGAAACCCGTCACTTCTTTGACGAAAAAGCGTTTGCAGCCATGCGTAAGGGAGCTTTCTTCATTAATGTAGGCCGTGGCGGCACCGTCCATACGGATGCGCTTGTACGCTCACTGGAACAAAAGCATATTGCCTTTGCCGGACTGGACGTATTCGAGGAAGAACCGCTGCCCGCGTCGCATCCATTATGGAGCCTGGACCATGTTCTGATCACACCGCATATTGCAGGTGACACGGATCGGTACGCTGAACGGGCGGTAGATATTTTCCTTACCAACTTGAAAGCCTATGCCGCTAAGCAGGGGCCGCCGCTGAATCTGGTAAACTACAAAGCTCAGTATTAACAAAACAACATTACTCACAGACCCATATTTCCCGGACCATACCTGTCTTGCGTATGCTGCATTGCTCCGTAAGGGTCCAACCTGACTCGGATAGCAATACTTCCATCGGCTCCGTGCTCACAATCACCGCTCTTGCGGCCAGACGTCTTAAGCTGCGCAGCATCTGCTTTTGTTCATCAGCAGGGAGCACGGAGCACAAGTTATAGGGCATATCTAGTATCGCCGCATCGTATGTGCCCTCCAGCATATTCATATCCCCGAGCTTCACCAGATTCTCTTCATAGCCAAAATGACATAAATTGACGCGTGCTCCCCGTACCGCCAACGGGTTGATATCATAACCACGAATATGTTTCCCCATGCTTAATGCTTCAATCATCACATTGCCCATGCCGCAGCACGGGTCCAGCAGCTTCAGTCTGTCAGCATCTGCCTCATGCACAGCTGCATGACCAACTGCCAAATTAACAAGTGCCTTGGCTACGAACACCGGCAATCCCGTAGAATAGTTCTGCGGTTTCTGGCGGCGCTCCAGCCAGGAACGGTCACTATACACGCATTGGCCCAGGAGCCACCGTTGTCCTGCCCTGATCACACCCAAAGTGATATCCGGTTCCTTCATTTGCGCCTGTCCCTGAATACGTGCACCAATCCGGCGTTCGATCCTGCGCCGCTCGTCATAGTCGGCTTCGTTGTCTCCTTCCTTGAGACACAGTACCTTGAAGGTTTTTCCCTCTTCTAGCTGCAGCGTGGAGACTACTTCGCATAGCTCTTCGAGCGAACCTGCATCCACGGCTATATCCAGCCGGAGATGGATAAATGGGCTGGTCCCCGGCTCCAGTCGTCTTTGAGACAACAGAATGGAGTCATGCACAGGCGGCTGACCGAACAAGCATTTTAATTCCAGAAGACAAAGCTCTCGCTCCGTTTCATGACAAGCATAGGTATATATGTACTTTGGTTTCGTTTCGAGTTTCGTTTCTTTCGTATTCATTTCATATTTGTTCATGTAAGATCTCTTTTCATTTAGAATGACAACTAGCATGTACGGCCTCTGCTATAAGTCGGTAGGGGTCAAGCCGTTGTTCATAATCAGGAATCGGTGTGACCAACAGGAACTCATCATTATCGTATTCAACCTGCAGACTATGCAGGCGTTCGACAATATCCGATGGCGTTCCCACCAGCCAACTCGCTCGCATCGCTGGATCACCCAATGAAATCTGGGAAGCCTATTGCTGCGCCTGTTCATTCGTCGAGGCACATACCGCCCCTACAGCAACCATGGTACGTGGCTTATCCATACGTTTGGACGGCTGAAAGCCGGAACGGTAAATGTTCAGCATGTCTACCGTTTGCTGCTCACTCATAAATTGACCGAACACATAGCCCGTTGAATACCGGGCGGCATATTCGGCGCTTTTACGATTCGTACCCAGCATCCACAGTGCTGGCGGCTGCTCAGGCATCGGCCGGGCAAACACAGGCGCCTGCTCATACGCATAGGTGCCTTCCAGCAAAGCCAGCAGAGCTTCCATCTTCTGTGGCAGCTCTGCCACATGCTGAAGAAAGTTGCCGCTCAATGCCATCGAAGCATGAGGTCCTCCACCCGGCGCTCTCCCAAGGCCCAGCTCGATCCTGCCCGGATATAGAGCAGCCAGCAGGTGGAACCATTCCGCAACCTTGACTGGACTATAATGCGGGAGCAAAATAGCACCCGCACCCAGTTGGATTGTGTTCGTCACCGCCCCGATATGCGACAGCAGCACTTCCGGGCTGGAGGAAGCCAGCCCCTCTATATCATGGTGCTCTGAGGTCCAATAGCGTGTATACCCCCAAGCTTCTGCCTGTCTCGCCAGTTCACCAGCTCGTTGAACCGCCTGCTCGGGACGGTTGCCGGGCAGCAACGGCACCATATCGAGCACACCGAGATTCAACGATTTTATAGATAAAGTTTGAGATTGCATAGACATTCCTCCCTCCCTGCTACCCATTACAAACCAGTTCCTTCTACTATATAGGGGTAAATTAAAGGTCAGTCCAGATCGTAAATGGAACCCACCTTCAGGCCATATAACTCATTATAGATTTTTTCAGCAAAAGCGTCGGTCATGCCTGCAATATAGTCTATGACCATATGCTCCCATGTCCAAATCGGTTTCGCCTTGGCCTGGTCGCGCTCATAGCGCTGGAGCCAGTCGGTCGGAATAATGGACTTGGACGTCTCAGGGTCCAGAAACGCCAACCATAGCCGTCTGAGCATCCATTCACTTCGTTTTTGCAGCCGCTGTACGCGCAGATCGCGAATCATCGTGACCCAGGCAAAGCTTTTCAACACACTCACCGTACGGAGCATATCCAAATCCTCGCTTCCTTCCCGCACAAAGGTCACCTTTTTCCAATTATCGTCATCAATTACACCCAGACTGCTGACAAACAAGCTGACCCAATATGCCTTTACTTCTCGACGTGTGCGGGAATAATCGTGTTCACATATCGGCATCTTGCCATTCCATACCTTCAAAAACTCGCTCAGCACAGCTGCCACCTTCTGCTCAATCTCAGCCAGCTGCCAGCCTTGCCAGAAACTATCGTCTAAAGTAGTGATTTTCTCCGTAATCAGACGGATCAAATACGGATCGTATAAAAAATGCTCGTGCACCTCAATTTTGCCTGCCTTAATCCCATCCTCCAGATCATGCGCGGAATAAGCAATATCGTCACACAGGTCCATCAGCTGGGCTTCCAGCGTTTTTTTACCGTCCGGGATTCCCCAATCCTGGCGAATGGAACGAATGTATTCCCACTCATGCAGGTACATCCCTTTTTTATTCAATATCCCCGGATACGGGTACTTGTTAATCCCCAATAATACAGCGTCCGACAAATTCAGCCCGTCCACATTCTCCCGCTTTTCCAAAAACATAATTAGGCGAAAATTGTGTGCGTTCCCTTCAAAATGCTCATAGATTTGGCGCTCGCGCGCATATGCTTGCAGCCCCTGCTTGGACTCCGGTGCGAAGCCTCCTGCAACGGCTATTTTTTCCACCTTCGTCTCAATCAGCTGATCCAAAATCCCGTCCAGCACCTCTTCGCCCTTATGCCCGAAGGGCGGATGCCCAAAATCATGCGCAATCGAAGCACATTCCACCACTTCGGAGTCAATGATGAGTCCGGCGTTATCCGCCTGCTCCAACTCTACCTCAGGATGGCGGCGCAGCAAGCTGCGTGCTGCTTCGCGCGCAATTTGTGCTACCTCCAGAGAATGCGTCAAGCGTGTGCGGTAATAATCGCCCGTGCCTGCACCAAATACCTGTGATTTGCCCTGTAGCCGACGAAAGGTTGGTGAATGGATTAATCGGGAGTAATCCCGTTCATACGCTGCCCGCGAAGCGTCGCTTCGTGTCTGTTCCGCAAATTGCCGATGCTCTCTTTTGTTTTGCCATGTCATAAAGCTCACTCCCTACGTACTCAATTGGAGTGATTATACATTTTTTTCACGTTGCAGGAAAGCTTACATGCCTTTTAGCTGTAAAAGTTGCTTTTAGCGCAACTCCGCAGTCGGATGGTGCTTCCCATCGCCACCGCTTCGCTTGTACAACACCATTCCGCCTGCTCCGTTTTCTATGTACTTATTCAATTCTACTCTAACATGAGAAATATCATACAAAAAAGGTGTTCCCCCGCCATTAGATTCAGGGAACACCTCTTTTCTTGTATTTAAATTGAAGTATATAAGTAAAACTTAAAAAATATGCAATGGTGCTAAAAGTAACTCGTTAAAAGTAACTCTTAAGTTCAGTTTATATACCTCCCCATGTCTGCCCTAACGCTTCGCCCTTGGAGCGAGCACATCCTGCAGCCCGTCACCCATCAGGTTAAAGCCCAATACGGTCAGCATAATGGATATTCCCGGGAAAATAACTGTCCACGGCGCATTCTGGATAAATTGGCGCGAATCAGACAACATTTTGCCCCACTCCGGTTCAGGAGGTTGTGCGCCCAAGCCGAGAAAGCCAAGCGCTGCTGCTTCAATGATCGCTGTCCCTATACCCAATGTTCCCTGCACGATGATGGGCGTCAGGCTATTAGGCAAAATATAACGCAGTATAATACGTGCACTGTTCGCCCCAAGCGCTCTGGCTGACGTAATATATTCCTCCGTTTTGACACTGAGCACCTTGGAGCGAACCAATCGTCCATATGTTGGTACATTTACGATCGCAATGGCGTAAAGCGCATTTTCCAGTGAAGGCCCTAAAATGGACACAATAGCTATGGCCAGCAAAATCCCCGGAAATGCCAGTAAAATGTCGAACAGCCGCGAAATGATCATGTCTGCCCATTTCCCATAGAATCCTGCGATTAGACCTAAAGCTGTCCCGACGATCATTGATCCGATAACGGACAGAAAGCCGACCCACAACGAAATTCTGGCCCCGTACAGCGTACGGCTCAGCAAATCTCGACCGAGATCGTCCGTGCCAAACCAATGCTCTGCCGAAGGAGACTGCAAGCGGCTAACCAGGTTTTGCTCTTTATAATCAAAAGGAGCAATCCACGGTGCGATCAAAGCGATAATAATAAAGAAGACAATAATACTCAGGCCGACGAACGCCATTTTATTATGCTGAAATGCCCTCCATGCGTCTCTCCAAGGACCGGACACGACGGGCGAAGTTGTCAATACCGTGCGTGTCGTCGATAAGTTGTTGGGTTCCAACGAAAATTGTGACATCGGACAAGCTCCCCTTTGAGCAATTGACGACTTGATTACTGGTAATGGATACGTCGGTCAAGAACCGCGTACAGCAAATCGACAATCAGATTGATGATGACGAACAGAAACGCAATGATCAAAATTCCGCTTTGAATCACCGGATAGTCACGCGAGCTGATCGCTTCAAAAATATACCGTCCGATGCCGGGCCATGCAAAAATAGTTTCCGTCAGCACCGCACCGCCCAGTAGCGAGCCAGTTTGAAGACCGATGACGGTAAGTACGGGAATGGCGGCATTTTTAAGTGCGTGCTTGTACACCACTTGAAAAGATGCCAGCCCCTTCGCCCGAGCCGTGCGGATATAGTCCGCATCCATAACCTCCAGCATGCTGGAACGGGTAATACGGGCAATAACCGCCATCGGGATGGTTCCCAGTGCAATACTCGGCAGAATCAAATGCTTGATGACGGTCCACACCTGATCCATACGTCCCCCTATGATCGCATCAACAATCGCCAAATGCGTCACAGCCTCCACCGGATCACGGGAATTCATGCGTCCGATGGAAGGAAGCCAATGCAGCTTATTTGCAAATATCCACTGCTCCATCAAGCCTAACCAAAAAATCGGCATCGACACCCCGACAAGCGCTATGACCATGCTGACATAGTCGAACCAGGAATTTCGCTTCCAGGCGCTCACGATGCCCGCATTCATCCCGACCACAACGGCAAAAAACATACTCGCCACCGTCAGCTCCAGGGTAGCCGCCAGATAAGGAACCATTTCCCGGGCAATCGGCTGTCTGGTGCGGATGGAATCTCCCAAATCTCCATGTGCCAGCTCGCTCAGATAGGTTCCATATTGCTGGAGCCATGGCTTATTCAGCCCCAGCTGCTCGCGCAGCGCCTGTTTGGACTGTTCTGTGGCCTTGTCTCCCAGTATGGTTTCCGCAGGATCACCCGGAATAGCATGAATAATTGAAAATACGATGAGGGTCATGCCCAGCAATACAGGAATCAACACGGCCAGTCGTTTGACAATATATGCATTCATATCAGATTCACCGCCTGCCTGCGTTTGGACTATTCAAAATAAATATTTCCGTACGACTCAATACCTGCTGGAGAAGGTACAAACCCCTTGAGGTTCGCTTTGCCCGCCATTAGCGGTATGCTGTGTACCAGTGGAATCCACGGCGCATCCTCTTTAATAATCTCTTGTGCTTGTTTATACAGTTCCGCACGCTTACCCTGATCGACCTCAACCTGCGCCTTCACCAATATTTTGTGAAGTTCCTCGTTCACATAAAAACTGCGGTTATTGCCTGGAATCGTATCCTTGTCCAGCAATGTGTACAGGAAGTTATCCGGGTCGCCATTGTCCCCGTTCCATCCCAGCATATACAAATCGTCCTTCTCTCCCCTCTTAAGATCATCCAGATACGTAGCCCATTCCGGGGATTGAATGTTTACTTTGACACCTATTTTTTCAAAATCGGCCTGAATGGCCTCTGCCACCTTTTTGCCATCAGGCATGTACGGACGAGACACAGGCATGGCATAGAAGGTTAGCGGCTCAGGAAGCCCGTTAGGGTAACCCGCTTCTGCCAGCAAAGCTTTGGCCTTCTTCAGATCATAGGCATAGTCCTGAATGCTATCGTTATATCCCCATAACGTAGGTGGCATCGGATTAACCGCAGGCTTGGCCTGCCCGGCAAACAATGCATCAATGATGGCCTGCTTGTTCACCGCGTGGTTCAGCGCCTGCCGCACCTTGGGATTAGCGAATGTCTTTTTCTTTAAATTAAAGCCAATGTACGCCACATTAAAGGAAGGGCGTTCAATTTTCACCAATTCACTGTTACCTTCCAACTGCTTCGCATCATCCGGATTCAAATCCTCCATCAGATCAATTTCTCCATTTTGCAGAGCATTAAATCGCGCGGTATTGTCAGGTATGGAACGAACAATGACCTTGGACAGCTTCGGCTGTCCCTCTTTCCAATAGTTTGGATTTTTTTCCAGCGTGATGGTATCGTTCCGTTTCCATTCCTTAAATACAAAGGGCCCCGTGCCGACTGGATTGCTCTTGAAATCAGCCTTTTTCTCCTGAATAGCCTTGGGACTTGCAATACTAAAGGAAGGCATAGCGATATTTTGTAAAAAAGGCGCCTGCGGCTTGTTCAATGTAAACTCGACGGTGTTGGTATCTACCGCTTTGACCTTCTTAATCACCCTGCTTCCTTCAGGTCCGAACATTGAATCATAATAATCAAACGAGTCACCTTCAAATTTGTATGGACTTTTGGGATCAGACCAGCGCTCAAAGTTAAATACAACCGCTTCTGCATTAAAGTCAGTTCCGTCATGGAATTTTACGCCCTGACGCAGCTTGAATGTATAGACCAGTCCGTCCGGTGAAATTTCCCAGCTCTCTGCGAGCCCCGGCTGAATCTCTGTTGTGTTTTCCTTATATTCCAGCAGTGTGTCGAACACTTGCATTCCGATTTTTAACGACTCACTTTCAGTCACAATGGCAGGGTCCAGGGCCACGGAATCTCCACCGCGCCCATAAATTAGCGTATCCTGCACACCTTTTCCCGCTCCGCCCGGCGGTTGTCCTGCCTCTGGCTTCGCTCCTTCACCTGATCCCCCACAACCGGAAAGCGCCAGAGTAGCACCCAGCGCAAGCACCAGCAGTACAGTCCAGATTTTGTGTTTTGCGTACTTTTTGCTCATGCAGCAAACCCCTTTCACACCTTATATATTGTTAAATCGTTGATACTGGATGGAGGCCAATCCTATGGGCTGGCATGACAAGCTTGTCCTCAAGCTGTGGTCCCAAGTTCCGAGTTCATCAAATAGGTGTAATAGCAGGGCAAGTATGTAGTTTCTATGGACAGGCTTTTGTTGAAAAATACGGGCACAGAAGCTTTCATAATCTATTGGCTGAGATGCTTAGAGTAAATGAGTAGATGTAATTCAAACGAAGAGGGGTATATTAGATCGTGGTGAAAGTGTGACATATACTCACAAGCAGTGAATATTATGTTGAAACAAAGTTGATTAATGGATACTTTACTATAAAATTTGGAAGCATACAAGGGTGTTTTTATACATTACGATAAGTTTTTAACCATCATGTTAATTAATATTACAAACGAGCTTACACAAGCATACTTTACAATAAGGGCAGGCGGTTGCCTTGAACCGCCTGTCTATTATGTTTCAGGCGTATAGCCTGGCTCATATAAAATGAGATCGTCTGAGAATGAGTTTATCAAAAAAATTATTTGGCTGTTTTAAATACACCCAGACGGTTCAGCACTACAAGTAAACGATAAAAATCGTAGCTGCTTGGCAGCTTCACATCCACAATCGGGCTTGCCGGATTCAAGGCTACAGCGGCTGCCATGGCTTCCTTCGCCCAGCTCGGTACAGGCATAGCCTGACGGGCCTCCAGTTCAGCTACTCGCTGGTCTACCTTTTTAATATATGCACTCTGTTCATTTAATGTCTGTTTGAGCACATTTTTGCTATTTTCAAGCGCGGCGACCTGCTGCTGCAAGGCCTGAAATGCCGCTTTTTCCTCTGCTGTCATCGGCTCATCCTCCTCTTCTCCTGCAAATGCCTGACGTAGCTCGGCCTCTGTTCCGGCGTATACATTCAGGTCGACAGGTCCTTGAATCCCGTCAACCCGTCCACTATCGCTGTATTGCCAGAAATCCCAGTGCTTCCATGCCGTGGTATCACTGGGCACCCGCGTGCTATAACGCGCGATCCACAGCTTATAGCTGCCGAGCGGAGCTTTAAAATGGGCAGCAAAGGCATTGCCCGTATATACCATCGGCTTGCGCCCACTTACCCGTTCAAACTCCGTTAAAAATGCCAGCGCAACCTCATGAATCGCCGTTGAGCCAAGCCCGCCCGGATTGTTTTCATAATCCATCACCGCTGGAAAGTCCAGCGCTTGTGCGCCACCTACCTGATCCAGCACCTCAGCGAAATGCCTTGCTTCCGCTTGTGCTGCGTTTACACTGGTCGCATCAACAAAATGGTAAGCTCCCAGCAGAATCCCGGCTGCTCTTGCCCCTTTTGCATTCGTGACAAATGTCGGATCGACGTAGGTCTGTCCTTGACTCGCTTTAATAAAGGCAAACGATTTGCCATCGGCACGTACACGTTTCCAATCAATCGTTCCCTGGTAACGGGACACGTCAATGCCCTCAGCAGCATTAGGACTGCGATTTTGCATAAGGCGCTCCCTCCTTATTTACTATTCATGATCTTGTGTACCATCTATGTCTTTGTTATCCATATGCTTGGACTATTGAAATGGTCCGGGCTTTTCCATCTTTACGCCGAAAATCAGACAAAAAAAGGCCTCGTAACCGCCCTTTTGACTGGTTGTTGATGGCACTTTATGACGCTTTATCCCCTTTGTTGGAAGGGTCTGCCGGCTCTTTCTTCTCCACACTCGATTTGGATTCAAAAATAGCTACCGCATTCCGCAAAATATCCGGCATCGGGACTCCCATTCTGCCCACATTTTCAATAATGGACAGCAACTCGTTCGCCAAATAAAAGAAAACGACGGCATCCCGGAAGTAATGTGCATCCCCCAGAATACCGTCGATCAGATGAGCTACTGTAATCATCAAAAAAACCGTAACCTTGCGAAAAATACCGTAATAGCCGTCTCGACTTTTTAATTCTCCGTTAATCCAGGCTGCAGCCCAGCCGGTGAAAAAGTCGATAATGACCATCCATAACAACAACGTCAGCATCGTCGTCCACCCTCCGAAAAAATAACCGATCAGGGTCCCCGTGGAAAACCCCAGCCAAATCTGATCGATTTTTTCATGCATATTTGTTCCCCCCTTTTGAACCAAGGTGTAAAGTGAATGCCCTTGGGTTGTTCAAGGGCATTCAAAAAAACCGCTCTGTTTGAAGGCGTGTCTGTTACTTTTATCTGTGTTTATGCTTAATTTGTGTGCTACTTGACCTTACCTTCTGAAAATTGATTACTTTGTTCCTATTTTACGGAAAATGGAGTTATACCATTTAACCGTTTCTGCCTGTGTGTTTATAAGATCGGCAGATGACGAATCATCTACGTTACCCGGTACCAGATCAGAACGATTGGATAAAACAAATTTCATCACTTGTTCACGTTGCTTTACATCTAAAACATAGCTTCCAAGGATGGTTGGTATATCGCCCTCTCCTCGATCATAGCGGGTAATACAAGCTTGAGAACAAATGCGCAATTGAGCCTCTGTTAAAGCTGCCATGATTATGACTTCACCTCTTTTATTTAATTTTTTACTGCTGTATTTAGCAGTCAGTACAGGTTATTTCCCTGTATTACC
Organism: Paenibacillus sp. 1-18; assembly: GCF_000520755.1. NCBI lineage: Bacteria > Bacillati > Bacillota > Bacilli > Caryophanales > Paenibacillaceae > Paenibacillus > Paenibacillus sp. 1-18. The sequence goes on along the minus strand of NZ_ASSB01000382.1, from coordinate 504 downwards.
AAGCATGAGCTGAGTTAGTGTCACTTCGAGATCGGCTATACGCTGCTTCAATTGGTCTTCCCCACTTGGCTGTTGCTCCGCTTTTTGTGTGAGTTCCTGAATCGCTTCGTCACTTAGACCTTCTCCCCAGAATGTTGTGGGGTCTCTTCGTACTGGAGCCGTAAATGCCGGAGAAGAATATACAGGCTCGTCCCCACGTTCATTTTCCGGCTTGCTTTGCCATTCATCATGCAGCTTCTGAAATACAACTTGAGTTTCCTTACTGAGTTGCTCATACGCTTGCTGGACTTCTTCTAGTCTTTTGCCATATTCTACTTCGTGGGTTAGCCAGCCTTGGATATCAAAACGAGGATGGTATAAGCCTGGCGGCACTGGAATACCAACGGTATAGCCAATAAGGATGTTTTCTGAATTTGTTTCATCTATAGCACTCGAACTACCCGAAGTAACCTGATAGGTGTCTAGCTGCTCGTCTGTATCAGATAGTGTGAGCGGAGATGGAGT
>NZ_ASSB01000381.1:0-13742 GCF_000520755.1 Paenibacillus sp. 1-18 | reverse complement strand
TTTCAATACATCTCATGTTGTGGTTAAAGGCTAGTAGAATCAAGGGTTCCATTTTTAACAATGAGCATATTTTACTACAGCCGCAAGGGTTCCACAATTTTTTCCCAACCTCGAGTCATTATTCTAAATTTCAGAAAAAAACGCCTAAATGGCTTGTGGCTCTAAGTGATTCCCTGTATCATTCCATTTAGAGGTTGGGAAAAAGTGAACCCTTCACGTCTCATTTTTTTAAATTTCAAGTAACTTCAAGGACAATGATTTTATTATCATTAAAATTGGATTCCGTCCTCAAAATAGACCTTTAGCCTGTATTGTAATGGATTTCTTGAAGGTATAATGGTAAATATATTTGCTATACAATCCGAACTCGAAAATGAACAAATAAGCGGAGTAGGCGGAATAGTGCTATACAAGCGAAGCGATCGCTTTAAAAGCTTTCCGTAGGAAAGCTCGCTTCGGAAGCATCACTTCCCTGGATTTCTACGCTGATCATAGGCTTTATTCAAGAAATCCGGGGGCGGTAGCGATGGGAAGCACTATCCGACTACGCAGTGGCACGATATGAAACTCTTAAGTTCGATTTATATAGTTCAAATACAATGAAATTAACACTTGGTGTATTTAAATTTGCAATTCTTTTTTTAATCTAAAGAATTTGAATTAAACCATAACATATGATGTCTTTTTAATCTCCGTTCGTAAACTTCTATATGTTTTCCTTTTGGAAATTCCTAATTCATTCCCTCTCGGACATTTTCATTGCATTTTTTGATTTATACTAGTTATCATTGCATTTCTTAGTTTATTCTAAATTTACAAAATATATATAGAATTTCTCCCCAGACCGGTATATAATCTAATCAGTTTCATCTAACAATTCCACTTATGAACTGATCCCCAAAATTAGGAGGAGCTACACACACCTATGAATCCTCACATACTACTTATTGAAGACGATCTATCCATTGCCGAAATGCTGCACAAGGCGCTCACCAAAGAAGGCTACAAGCTAACGACCGCCTATGACGGAGAAGAAGGGCTTGCTGCCTTTGAACGTCACACCTATGATCTGGTGCTAGTGGATTTGATGATGCCGAAGGTGGATGGCATGGAAGTAATCCGCCGAATCCGTACCAGCAGCGCGGTGCCGATCCTGATTATGTCAGCGAAGGACAGCGACGTGGATAAAGCGCTTGGACTGGGATTTGGTGCGGACGATTATGTCGCCAAGCCCTTTTCGATGTTGGAAATGACCGCACGGATTCAATCCGCCATCCGCAGATCTACTACATATGCCCGTCAGCAGCAGGAGGAACAACCAAAAGCACAAGCTTTGAGCTACGGCGATCTGCATATTGATTTCGATCATTTTACAGTCATTCGCAATGAGAATGAATTACAGTTAACAGCCAAAGAATCCGACATTCTCAAGCTGTTCGTAACCAATCCGAACCGTGTATTTACGAAGGCGCAATTATACGGATTTATCTGGAAAGAGGATTATATGGGCGATGAAAACGTGATTAACGTCCATATTCGCCGCCTGCGTGAGAAAATCGAAGAAGATCCCTCCCACCCTGTCCACATTAAGACTCTTTGGGGCATTGGCTACAAATGGGAGAACGGCTGATATGAACATCGAGAACATTTCGGAATGGATTGTCGTCGTCATCATGTCGGTCGTTATTGTATGGCTCTGGCGGGAGCGTGTGGCCTATAAACGCAGTATTAAGGATGTCCGAACCCTACTAGAGCGGATTGTGACGGTGAACCATGCGGAGAAGCTGCTATATGTCACAGGTGACGCTGAACTGCAACGACTCATGACCGAAATCAACCGTTTGCTGGATCTGAATCTTAGGGTGTCGGCGGACTACAGCCGAAGCCAAATCGCCATGCGTAAAATGATTTCGAACATTTCGCACGATCTCAAGACCCCGCTTACGGTTGTGCTTGGATATGCCGAGATGCTGGATGGTGATCCGAATATTTCGCCGGAAGAACGCACAAAGCTGCTATCCAGAATTCATCAAAAAACAAACGAAGCGATTGAGCTGATCGGCAGCTTTTTTAGCTTGGCGAAGCTGGAGGCCCATGATACGGACATTCCACTGACACGGCTGGAGGTAGGAGAACTGTGCAGACGCAGCATTTTAGATTTTTATGATCTGCTGACCGCACAGGGATTTGCTGTGCATATTGATATCCTGGAGCATCCTGTTCATGCCTTGGGGAACGAAGAAGCGATTGGGCGGGTACTGAACAATCTGATTTCTAATGCGATTCGCTACGGGGCTGACGGTCGAACGTTGGGACTGACTCTAACGGAACAGCACGACACAGTGCGTATAGAAGTATGGGATCGTGGCAAAGGCATACAGGAGCCAGAGCAGGACAAGGTTTTTGAGCGCATGTACACACTTGAGGATTCGCGCAATAAGGCGGTACAAGGCAGTGGACTGGGACTTACGATTGCCAAACGCCTGGTCGAGGCGATGAACGGGGAGATTCAATTGACCAGCAGGCCTTACGAGCAGACGGTCTTCTCTTTTACTTTGAGGAAAATCAGCTATTAACTATTGATTGAACTTAATAAATTTGTAAGAAACACGAAAGAGAAATGAACATTTCACCCTTTATTCTTGAACTATCAACAGTATACGAAGGGAGAACATCCATGACTTACATATTACGCACACATCAGCTGACCAAAGCCCTGAAGGGCAATGAAATTGTAGCAGGGGTCAGTATGAATGTCCGAAGAGGGGAAACCTATGGCTTTCTCGGTCCCAATGGAGCGGGCAAAACAACGATGATGAAAATGATTACGAACCTGCTCAAGCCGACATCAGGTGAGGTTGAATTGTTCGGTGAAAAATTAACGCCAAAATCGTACCATCTGCTCGGACGGATGGGTTCGATTATTGAATACCCGATTTTTTATGACAGGCTGACGGCCCAGCAAAATCTGGAGCTGCATTGTGAATACATGGGTTATTATAACAAGCAGGCTGTTCAGGATGCACTGGAGCTGGTGGACTTGCGAAACGCGGGTGACAAACCGGTAAAGGACTTTTCATTAGGGATGAAGCAGCGTCTCGGGATTGCCCGAGCCATTGCAACCAAACCGGAACTGCTGATACTGGATGAACCGATTAATGGTCTGGACCCGGTGGGAATTAAGGAAATTCGTCAGTTATTCCACATGCTGTGCAAGGAATACGGGATGACCCTGCTCGTATCCAGTCATATTTTAGCGGAAATTGAGCAGATTGCGGATACGGTGGGCGTGATTAATCACGGGCGGCTGATTGAGGAAGTGTCGATGGAACAGGTGCGGGAAGCCAATACCGAATACATCGAATTTATGACCAACGATTGCAAAAAGGCAGTCTACGTCCTCTCCCATCATCTGAATCTGCATAACATTCGGGTACTGAGCGAGCAAAGTGTACGTATTTACGATACAAGTGTATCACAAAAGCAAATTACGAAAACCCTCATTATAAATGATGTAGAGGTGGATTCCATTTATCAGAAAAACAGTACGCTGGAAGACTACTTTTTGCGTCTGCTAAATGGAGGTGATCTCCATGCTTAAATTAATGCAGCTGGAGCTGAAAAAATTTCATCTGGCAGGATATATCCGTTCAGCCCTGATCGCCAATGTCTGCATTCTTGGGCTTACCTGCCTCATTGCGCAGACCACCCAAAGTGAAGGTATACACGAATTTGCACAGTACACTCAGATTCTGGATCTCATGGACAATTTGGTCAGGGCCACTTTTATCGTGTTTTCCTCTGTTCTGCTGTGCCGCTTTATTGTAGGCGAATTTAAGACCAAATCAATTACCATCTTGTTCATGTATCCGATTCACCGCAAAAAGCTGATGATTGCCAAACTCCTGGTCGTGTTACTGTTTACATTCCTGTCCATAATTGTATCGGAAATTGTCCTTACGGCTGCCATTCATCTGCTTAACCAGTTTGTCGTTATTGTACCAGATCAACTTACGCTTGCTGTACTGGGCCAGCAATCAGCACGGACACTGATGAATGCCGTTGCCGCCAGCTTTATGGGACTGGTTCCGCTGTATATGGGAATGCGAAGATATTCTGTTCCCACAACCATTGTAACCTCCATCCTGATTGTGGCATTGCTTTTCTCCAATAATAACGGCGCTATGCTTAGCTCTATTGCGCCTGTGCAAATCGGATTTTCTGTGCTGGGAATGCTTGTGGCTTATGCAGCAATCCGCCGCATTGAGTATAAGGATATTACCTCGTAATACGGGTACACACATTTTTCACTGGACTCCATTCCAAAACAGGTATATCCTATAGGAGAAATTAAAAAACGGAATAAGGATCTTCGGGGTAGGGTGTGATTCCCAACCGGCGGTATGGCTCATGGAGCTAAGCCCGCGACTCTGTATCCGGCAACAGGATACGGACTGATTTGGTGAGATGCCAAAGCCGACGGTAAAGTCCGGATGGAAGAAGATCGAAGCATAAACATGCCGTGAGTCGATGAGTGCTGCCTGAGTGTTTTGGTTTGGCAGCAACTTCATTTAACTTGCATCAAGCGGCAAGTTTATTTGATCAACCCCCGTCTTGCATGGCCTCTCGCCATGGACGGGGGTTTTTGTGCCACCGGTCCTGTATTCGCAAGGAGCTAAATGAATATGAGTCAATCAACAACTGTACTAACTTCCAAAGGTTTTGATCGTAGCTCCCATATGAAAAGTAGTTTTTGGCTAGTCGCGATTGGAGCGGCCTTGTGGGGTGCTGACCCGCTGTTTCGTATTATTTTGTTAAAATCATTCACCTCAGCCCAAATTGTACTGATGGAGCATGTGCTGCTTTTTGTTGCTTTGGGACCGATCCTGTGGAAGCATCGTGAGGAGCTTAAAGCAGTACGGCTTCGTCAGGTTTTGGCGATTTTGTTCGTCTCGTGGGGCGGCTCAGCTTTGGCCAGCGTGATTTTCACCATGGCACTCAGCAACGGTGATCTGAATGCCGTTCTTTTACTCCAAAAGCTGCAACCGCTGGTCGCCATTATCCTGGCACGCATTATTTTGAAGGAAATGCTGCCGCGTAATTTTGGAATTCTCATTATTATCGCTTTATTGGGGACGTATCTTCTTACCTTCGGCTGGTCGCTCCCCTTCGGGCATGCTCGTGATTTTGTCCAGGTCGGCAGTCTGCTGGCACTGGGAGCGGCAGTATTATGGGGCGGTTCGACAGTTATGGGAAGCTATTTGCTGCGCTCGATAAAATATGAGACGGTAACTTCCCTGCGCTTCATGGTGGCGCTCCCTCTGCTGATTGTCCTCACCTCTGTGGAGCATGCGCCGTGGAATATGCCTACCGGTACATGGGCGGGCGCAGCCGTAATTATCAATCTGTTATTGCAGGCACTGCTTCCGGGTCTTCTCAGCCTGCTGCTGTATTACAAAGGCTTAAGCACGACCAAAGCGTCCTATGCCACCATGGCGGAATTAAGCTTTCCAATGGTCGGTGTCGTGATTAACTGGATCGCATTCCAGCAAATTGTTACCATAGCACAACTGACTGGTTTTATGCTTATCTGGATTACGCTGTTTATGATTTCACGTCAGCAAAAAAACTAATAAGTTCTTACCCATTTCATCACTTATTTAAGTCAAATTGTTCAAGTCAAATCATTCAAGCCAAATCGCGATGATGCTTTTGCGTCTCCGATTTGTTTTTTTTTGTATAAGCATTAATACATAATATGCTACTTTTGAACTATTTTTAAATAAAAACGATTAAAACATGCAACTATTCCTCGTTTTCCATACATTACATCTATAAAATTCATAGTTTTTTGTCGAATAAAACAATGTAGTGATCAACAGACACAGAGGAGCAAGAACTATGACTAACGCAAAACAAACAATTCCATGGTGGACCAGGTTTCTCAGACAGTTTTATTTAATGAGAACAAGATTGATTGTAGCTTTTTTGGCTGTCTTATTGATTCCAAGTGCACTTATTGGATACTTTTCTTATGAAGGTGCTACAACGCAACTCAGTCAGCAAATGAGCGGTTCTGTGTACACGAATCTGTATCTGATTCGAAGCAATGTCAATCAGTATGTAACGCCCATTATGAAGGATGTGGACGTGCTTGCCACTGAAATCAAGTCTGATTCCATTGCTTCCGACGAAGATGCCCTTCAGAAAAAATTGAATGTTATCGTCAAGGCTCATCCCGAGTTGGATGCTGCGCTCCTCGGCAATACGAAAGGACAATACATTCGTACGCCGAATAAAAAGGAGGCCGATTATGATCCAAGGGAGAGAAAATGGTACAAAAACGCGATGCAGGAGAAGGGCAAAGTATTTGTCAGTGTTCCAGCTGTCAGCGTCACGACAGGGAATTTAGTGGTTAATTTATCGAGAACACTGGAGGACGGTCAAGGAGCTATTTCCCTGGCTTTGAATCTGGACAAGATGGGTCAAAACCTGCAATCTGTTAAGATTGGCGAACGCGGAGGACTCTTTATTGTTGATTCTAATCATAAAATTGTGTCTGGAGCTGGAGCAGCCTTTAACAATTCAGGCAAAAAACCGACAGACACCATTGAAGGACTTCCCGAAGTAGAGAAAAACGCTGAAAATGATACTCCTTCCATATCACAAATTAAATTTATGAATAGAGACGTATTGGCCTTTACACTCAAGGACCCTGTTACCGGGTGGAACATTGTCGCACTGTCGGATCTGGAGGATTACAGTGACGCTTCCCGACCGATTTTGAAGCAAAGCCTGATTGTGATTGTTATTTCCGTACTGATCGCTGCTATTATCATCGCGCTCATGATTCGCTCGTTCCTGATTCCGCTGCGCAAGCTGCAAGCAGGGACACGTATCGTCCGTGATGGAAATCTGACCGAGCGTGTTAATCTGTCCAGTAAGGACGAGTTCGGCGAGCTGGCACAGAATTTTGATCAGATGACACATGCCCTGCACACCATGGTTTCCGAGGTCAATCAAACGTCCTCCCGACTTGCATCCTCTTCCCTGATGATCAAGGAAAGCACGGAGCAAACGACCGAATCTGTACAGCATGTAGCGGAAACCGTCATGGAATCGGCCGAAAATGCGGCCACCAGCGCCGAGGCATCCGAGCAAACCGCTAATGCCGTTGAAGAAATGGCCAAGGGTGTCAGCACCATTGCCGAATCAGCAAGCTCCATCGTAGACTCAGCAGGACATACCGAGGATGATGTTGCTCAAGGCAGCAAAATGATTAGCAATGTACGGACACAGATGGACCGTATTCTGGAAGCCGTAAGCCAAACGGCCAGTCTGATGGATGAGCTGTCACAGCTCTCCGATGATGCCAAGCAGATGAATAGTGCTATTGCTGCCATTGCCAAGCAAACAAACTTGTTGTCCCTGAATGCATCCATTGAGGCTTCCAGAGCAGGCGAAGCCGGGCGTGGATTTGCCGTTGTCGCTGTAGAAGTACGCAAGCTATCGGAGCAATCCAAGGAAAGCGCGGATTCCATCAGTCAGATTATTACGCAGATGCTGGATCTGATTCAACGCTCTACCGCTACAATGAACGGCAATGTTCGTAGCCAGGTAGGCGAAGGATTGCGCATCAGCCAGGATGCAGAAGGTGCCTTTGCGAATATTGAGCGCTCCACATCTCATATCGTGGAGCAAATTCAAAGCGTATCCGCGGCTGCTGAAGAAATTTCGGCCAGCACGGAAGAAGTCTCGGCTACGGTGACCCATTTGGCAAGTCTGTCCCGCAGCTCGGCGGACAGTTCACAGACTACATCTGCTGCCGCTCAGGAGCAGATGGCGGCAATGGAGGAAATCGCCTCTTCATCTCAAGAGCTGTCCAGAATGGCACAGGATTTGCAAGAACTCGTGAAGCGATTCAAGATTTAACTTCCACATCACATTGTTGCGATTCCATGCAAGTTAAGGATAGGCAACGATCCATCGGTTCTGTTTAACTAAAACAAGCCTTCGTCCGTATACGAGGGATTGACCCCTGTCTCACTAACAAGGTCAGTTCCTCATTACGTGCGAGGGCTTTGTTTTTATATGTTGAATGATCGTATCTTGTTGTCAACTTATATGTTCATCTGCCCGGTTAACTGACGCCGTTTGTCCCCTTGCGGGTCATGCTCCACCGTGATGCCCTGATGAAAAATGGCAGTGGCCCGTTCTTCCCTGTCATACGTCGGCCATTCCCTTTCTGGCAGCACAGGCTTTCCAGTACGTGCAAAGGTCACCCAAGCCTGCTGCATATCATGAGCCAACGTCCGCATCGATGGTTGAATATCTAAACCGAGCTTGCCTAGCAGCTCCAGATTATCGAAAACAAACGCAATTTCCGCGCCATGAACCGCTTTTCTAAAGGTAGGATGCCCCTGAAATGTCCAGTCAAAACGATACATCCATACCGGCGCGTATGCTGACTGTGCAGCCGCGAGAGCCAAGGCAGGGCGCCAGAAAATTAGATCGGTCAGCATTTGCGCCTGACCCTCAATCGTACCAGGAAAGGGTTCTATCAGCTCGGCGGCATCCGGCATACCTGTCATCATTTCCAATGCCTGGCTCGCTGTCGTTTTGTCCATGAGATGGGATTCCTTACGGATGAAATAGTCCCCTTCATGCAGGTTCGTTCCAATCAAAACCGACACCTGCTTGGCTGAACCTTGTGCAATCGCAGACAGAGGTACTTCTGGCAAGGTCACCCCGTCAACAACGGGTTGGTAAATCATCGCCATTCCTGGTCGGAGTACTTCATGCGTTTTCGCCATAGCGAGCATCAGCGCGTCGGTCGACAGCGTAAACAACCGCTCAGGATGCTGAGTATCTACACCCAACTGCTGAAGATACATAGCCGTCACTTGCTCAGCCTGTGAAGTCGGCAATACCTGCGACGCCCCGCTCTGTAAGACCGCGCGCTGGAATAAGCCTTCAGCGGCTGGCATCGCCAATAAGGCGGCAATGCTCATCGCGCCCGACGATTCACCGAACACCGTCACCTCATTCGGGTTACCGCCAAAGGCAGCGATGTGATCCCTGATCCATTCCAGTGCGGCAATTTGATCCAGCAGTCCCGCATTCGAGGTCAGACCTTCTCCCCGTGGAGTCAAATGCAAAAATCCTAATGGCCCCAGTCGGTAATTCATCGTAACGACGACAACGTCACCCTTTTGCGCCATCCGCGCCCCGTCATATAAAGGAATAATTCCAGACCCGGTGACGAAGGCTCCCCCATGAATCCATACCATCACCGGACGCCCCTCCACAGGAGCCTCTGAAGCAGGTGCCCACACGTTCAGGTACAAACAATCCTCCGATTGCTCAGGCGGTTCTACCAGATTTCCGGTCATGCTGTCTGCTGATGGCAAAGGCTGTGGACAGATCGGCCCAAACCTCGTCGCAGCCCGCACACCCTTCCAAGCCTTCAAAGGCTGCGGTGCGTGAAAACGCAGTGCTCCAACAGGAGGCTGGGCATATGGGATACCTTTCCATACATAATATCCGTTCCCCGATTCCCCGCGTAACTGACCTAAACGGGTATGTACTATAATGCTCTCCATCATGAACCCCCCTTTATCTCATATATTTAACAAAACGGTATAAAATTTCAATACTTACATATCTCTATTATACCTTGTGTACAGGGACAAACCAAAAATTGAATGAAGCCAAACAATCCTTTATAAGGTGAAATACAAAAAACCGGAGGCACTTTGGGCGCTCCGGCATGTTGTAGACAAGATAGAACATTGGCAGTTACTCTTGAACCTCTTCCTTCGGAATCAGCTTGTAAATTTCTTCGCTCTCCAAAGAGTCAATTAGTCGGTCTAACCATTTATAATAAGCTACGGCCTGCTTCATTTTCAGACGGTCCTGCTGAAGAATTGCCTTAAATTCTGCATATTCTCCCCCCTGTGCTATCAACCTGTCCAATTCATCAATGGCTTTGCGCAGCACCAGCAAATTCGTTTCCACCGCTTTTCTCCATTTAATAGCGAAGAAGTCAGTGAACGTTTGATACCAATCATATTCGACCTCATACAGGTCCTTGCGTGAGCCTTTGCTCCACACCTTGTTCACCATTTTCAGATCTAATAGCGTCCGGACCCCCGTGCTCATGCTCGTTTTACTCATTTCCATTTCACGGCCCATCTCATCCAGCGTCATCGGTTTATCCGCAAAAAACAGCAAACCGTACAAATGCCCCGCAGACAGAGTGATTCCATATAAGTCCATGTTTTTACCTATAGCTTCTATAACACGTTTGCGAATTTTTTGCAGCGAAGCCTGCTGCTCATCACCTAACTGGTACAAGCTCATGCTTGCAACCTCCTAATTTTAGAGCATTTTGCACAACTTAGTATGAACGAATTCCCCGTGGTCGTTCAAAATCATAATTCGCAAAATTGCTAATGATAGTAGATTTTTAAAATTATGGATATACATAAATCTTTTTTCTTATGGTTATATTTCATTGTCTATTTTAAGAAAAGCATTATCGGTTGTAAAGTTCCGAATGTTTGAGCATTCTAAAGAACGAAGGAGCATATCGAAGTAAACTTCGTACAGTTTTTTCTGTACATACTTTATGAACAGTTTTTTGTTTGAAAAGTAAGTAATGCTTTGTTACAATTAATTTTGTCATTAACCGTTCAGGATGCCCAGAATTATGATTTTTTATACTCAATCCATCATGCAACATGGGGTTAATACCAAGCAAAGTATAGAAAGAAGAGGTGTATGTATGACGATTTTGGAAGTCAAAAATGTCAGCAAACTCTTTGGTCCTCACGCAGAGCAAGGTGTTCCGCTCCTGGAGCAAGGCTGGGGCAAGGAAAGGCTGGCCAAAGAGAAGCAAATTACTGTTGGTGTAAATAGAGCCAACATGGAAATTAAGCAAGGTGAAATTTTCGTGATTATGGGACTATCAGGCAGTGGCAAATCCACCTTGGTGCGAATGCTAAATCGCTTGATTGAGCCTACCTCTGGTGAAATACTTGTCCACGGCAAGGATCTCCGTAAGATGAACAAAGAACAACTCCGCGAAGTTCGCCGTAAAACCATCAGCATGGTTTTTCAAAAATTCGCACTGTTTCCACATCGGACTGTATTGGAAAATGTAGAATATGGCCTTGAAATTCAAAAGGTAGATAAAGCGAGACGCCAGGAAAAGGCACAGCAAGCGCTGGAACTGGTTGGTCTTAAAAACTGGGGCGATAAAATGCCCGATGAACTGAGTGGCGGTATGCAGCAGCGTGTCGGTCTGGCACGGGCGCTGGCTAACGATCCTGAAGTGCTCTTGATGGATGAAGCGTTTAGCGCATTGGACCCCCTCATTCGCCGCGATATGCAAGATGAGCTGCTAGAGCTTCAAGATAAAATGAAAAAAACGATTGTGTTTATCACCCATGATCTGGATGAAGCGCTGCGGATCGGAGACCGGATTGCATTGATGCGGGACGGGGCGGTTGTACAAATCGGTACGCCGGAAGAAATCATGATCCAACCGGCTAACTCATATGTAGCGCGCTTCGTCGAGGATGTGGATCTGTCCAAGGTATTGACGGCCGCCCATGTCATGCTTCGTCCAGAAACCATTACCATGGATCGTGGTCCACGTGTTGCTCTGGAATTGATGCGGGAACGCGGGATTTCCAATCTGTTCGTCATTGACCGTGCCAAAAAGCTGCTGGGTGTTATTAATGCCGAGGATGCTGTTCATGCACTACGTAACAATTTGAAGATTGAAGATATTTTGATGACAGACGGGCCACAGGTTGCTGCTGATACTGTCATTAACGATTTATTTGAAATTACAAGCTCGTCCAAGGTGCCGCTGGCTGTCGTCGATGATAAGCAGAAGCTGCTGGGCGTTATCGTCCGTGGAGCTTTACTGGGCGCACTTAGTGGAGATGTACACACTACAAAGGAGGTGAATGCCCATGATACCGAAACTGCCAATCGCTGAGTGGATTCAATCCATTGTAGACTGGATGGGTATTCATCTGGCAGGATTATTTAATGTTATTTCTTCCGTTATTGAAGCGGTAGTAGGCTTTTTCTCAGGGCTGTTTATGCTTCCACACCCGCTGGTGTTTATTGTAATCATCGGGATTATCGCCTTTATGATCGGCCGGGTTCAGCTTACGCTGTTTACTGTCATCGGCTTCCTGCTAATTGACAATCTGGGCTATTGGAGCGAAACGATGAACACGCTCGGACTGGTCATCACGTCTGCGCTCATATCCATTATTATCGGGATTCCTATCGGGATCTGGTGCGCATATAGCAAATCGGCGTCACGCATTATCACGCCTTTGCTTGATTTTATGCAGACGATGCCTGCGTTCGTATACTTGCTCCCTGCGGTTACCTTTTTTAGCCTCGGTGTTGTCCCAGGCGTAATCGCCTCTGTTATCTTTGCCATCCCGCCAACCATTCGTATGACGAATTTGGGGATTATGCAGGTGTCGGGTGAATTGATTGAAGCCTCAGATGCATTTGGTTCCACATCAGCGCAAAAGCTGTTCAAAGTGCAGCTTCCACTGGCATTGCCTACCCTTATGGCTGGTATTAACCAGACGATTATGCTGTCACTGTCCATGGTGGTTATTGCTTCCATGATCGGGGCGGAAGGTATCGGTGCGGTTGTGTACCGTGCTGTGACACAGCTGCAAATCGGTAAAGGTTTTGAAGCCGGCTTGGCTGTCGTTGTCCTGGCTATTGTGCTTGACCGTTTCACGCAAAACCTGTTCAAGCCAGCGAAAAGAAGCAAAAGCCGTGTATCTGGCAAACAAAAAGTGTGGATTACTTCGGCGGTTACAGCCGTCATTTTGATCGCCGGCGCATCTCAATATTTTATTGGAGCGGATCATTCCGCAACTGGCAAAGGTAACGCAGCCACCAATCCGGTTGGCGAAGAGGTCGATTACAAGATTATCGGCATTGATGCCGGAGCAGGTATAATGAAATCGACTGCCAAGGCGATTAAGGACTACAATTTGTCCGACTGGAAGCTGGTAGAAGGCTCCGGTGCAGCCATGACGGCAACACTGGACAAAGCCATTAAAGCGAAAAAGCCGATCATTATTACAGGCTGGACTCCCCACTGGATGTTCAACAAATATGATCTCAAATATTTGGAAGACCCTAAAAAGTCATACGGTGAAGCCGAGAGTATTCATACGATTGCTCGTAAAGGACTGCAAAAAGATGCTCCAGTCGCTTACGAATTCTTGAAGCGGTTCAAATGGACACCGGAAGATATGGGTGAAATGATGGTCGCCATTCAAGCCGGAACCAGCCCTGAGCAAGCTGCCAGGGATTGGGCTGAGAAGCATGCCGATAAGGTACAGGAATGGACTCAAGGTCTGCAACCTGTCAATGGAGACACCTTTAAGCTGAGTTATGTGGCTTGGGATTCCGAAATTGCAAGTACGAATTTGCTGAAATATATTTTGGAAAACAAACTGGGTTACAAAGTAACCGCATTGCAAGTTGAAGCTGGCCCGATGTGGACGGGTGTCGCCAGCGGTGATGTAGATGCTTCACCAGCAGCATGGCTGCCATTAACACATGCGGACTACTGGGCTAAATATAAGGATAAGCTTGACGATCTGGGTGCTAATATGACCGGTGTTAAAACGGGATTGGTCGTTCCAGCTTATATGAATATTAAATCGATTACTGATTTGCAGGAT
>NZ_ASSB01000380.1:0-383 GCF_000520755.1 Paenibacillus sp. 1-18 | reverse complement strand
CAAACAGACCTGTACGCCGATCCAGTTACAGGAGCCAATGCGGATACAGTTTTCGAACGTGACGGGCAATACTTCAAGTCCAAACGATGGCAGGGGCTAATGCTTGATGGTAGTAGAGCATGGATACCTGGTGAAGGTGGTGCTACTAACGGAAACAGGCAAGTTAAAGTGACAGGGCTGGCGATTGGAGCGGTAGCAGGTAGCGGTATAGGCACAAAATATGATGGAAAACTACTACCGCAAGGAAGTACAGGCAGTTCAGCAGATACGAATGCCGTTACAGCAGCCGGAGAAATTTACTTCGGCATTCCAGTTGCAGACAGTGGATGGGCTGACGGATACCAACCAACGCAGGACGACATCAAAGCCTACTTTTACGGATA
>NZ_ASSB01000379.1:0-19789 GCF_000520755.1 Paenibacillus sp. 1-18 | reverse complement strand
TAAACAAAATCAACATAAAATAGGCTGTCGAGACTTCCTCGACAGCCTGAAAATCCGGCTGGGTGTAAAGCTGATTTTACTACTTGATCTTCTGCGGGCGTATCCAAAACATAATTGGAATCAAAAGAAGAGAAAGGAAACTGCCTGCATAGGCTAGCGTAGCATAACTGGAATTTGCAACTACCATGCCAGATAACGCTCCTCCAGATGCGCCTGTTAATGCAATCAATACATCCACAACTCCTTGCACTTTGGCCTGATTAGATGTTTTGGTTGAATCTACAATCAGAGCAGTTCCACTAATTAGTCCAAAATTCCAGCCCAGTCCCAAGAGAGAAAGAGCAACAATTAGCATAACCATCGATTCAGAAGGCGCAAGAGCAGCTATAACTCCTGCAGCTAACAAAGTTAAGCCAGAAGCCGCCGCCATTACAGTCCGCCCTACTTTATCTACCAGAATACCTGTAATTAGAGATGGCAGATACATAAAACCAATATGAAAACCGATAACCACTCCAACTTCACTCAATCCATGTCCATGATGTGCCATATGTATGGGAGTCATCGTCATAATCGCTACCATGACAATTTGAGTCAATATCATAACTAAAGCACCGAGAGTAATTCCTCCACGTCCATCATAAGTTGCTGTATTGGCTAAAGAAGATTTTGCTTCTGTATCTACCTTATGCGCAATAGCATATGCAACCAGCAGAGGATCAGGACGAAGAAACAACAATAGAACAATTCCTGCAAAAAGATAAGCAACTGCTGATAAAAGAAAGGGTCCTGCTAAACTGGGAACTCCGATCGAAAGGGCGAGTCTGCCAGTTGCCTCTACTAAATTCGGCCCCGCTTCTGCTCCAATTGTGGTAAAAACCATAGCCAGACTTGCAGCAGTGGCCCTCTGTTTAAAGTTCGCTAGGTCTGTACCTGCGTAACGAGCCTGTAGATTGGTAGCCGCTCCCGCTCCGTAGATAAGAAGTGAAATTAAAAGTAAGATAATGCTATTGGCAAGAACTGCCCCAACAACGCCGATCGCTCCTATTCCTCCTGCAATAAAGCCCAGTCCTAACCCCATTCTTCTACCCAATCTTTGGGAGAATCGACCAACAAGTAAAGCGGCTACTGCTGATCCTAGTGTAAATAAAGCTGTAGGAACGCCACTGAACTTATCGGTACCCAGCATATCCCGTGCTAATAATGCCCCGACTGTTACTCCAGCCGCAAGACCGGCACCACCAAAAATTTGCGAAATAATTACCGTAATGATTGTACGGTGATATAACTTTCTTTGCTTTTCAGGAGAATCCACGTATGTTTGTATAAGATCCTGCTGCTTTCTTGAAATATTAGTTATAGTCATAAAATGAATATCCTTTCAAGGTCCTCGGCCGGATGGTTTATAAGGCTCAATTGATGTGATGGCTTGTATAAACCTTTATTGCTACTAAAGTAGGAGGTATAACAAAATAACATGATGAATAACATGCGCCAAAGCGTGTGCCATCATCGCATATTGCAATCCCAGCTTCCGATACAGCCAACCAAAAACCATACCAAAAATGCCGTTGAGTAAGAAGCAGCGGATTAGAATTAAGGTGTTCAGACCACCAAACGCCGCAATCGTTGCCGGAATATGTCCTGCTGCAAACAAAAGTGCTGATACAATGTTGGCAACTACAAATACCCATACTGGGATATTCTCTTTTTCTTTGCTGCGGGCAAACAGCTTCCAAAAGATAAAAGCAGCCAATGACATGAAAAATAATCTCATCATAATTTCTTCTATTACTCCACCGTAAATAACCGAGACGGCCAGATAGATTAGCGAATAGCTATCCTTCGTATAACTTGCCGCAACTTCGGGAATCATTTTGGCGAAAAAGAAATAATCCGATAATAAAAGCAGACCAGCTATAATGCTAATAAATAAAGTAATCAGCGTACTTTTTTTTGTAAAAGTCAGCTTTTTCAGCAGGTTTACCTTATCAGCTAAAATATACCCCAAAAATCCCATAATACCAGTATATAAAATGCCCGTTTGAATACCTGAGACTATAATGTATACTTCTTTGGACATCTGAGATAGGATCTGGTTAATCATTTCTTCATTCAGCGTAGCGATGTTATGCATTCCTATCAGTACTCCACCAATAATACCGATTGGTAACATACAAAGTGAAAATTTCAATGCACGCTTATAAATGTTTCCCATTTTCGTTCATCTCCAATTTGAATTTTAAGGTTCCAACAATACTCTTATATCTCGGCAGTTCTGCCAAGACAGCAAATGCGGGATTTTCTACAATACCTTGTATCATGCTTGCTTTGACAGTCTCTTCATTTCGAACGGTCTTTGATCCTAGCTTGAATTCCTTGAGCCAGTCGTCAATGACATCAAAATAAGAATCACCATGCAAGTCATATAGAGAAAAATTTAAAGTACAAATAGACAAATACTTTTGCAACATATCCAAGGCGGTTTCGTGATTACCCTGCATGCAATACACCTGTGCAGCCGTATAGTATACCCTTACCATCGTATTGGGATGTAGCTCCTCTAGGTCATAAGCATCTGCAAGAGCAAAAGCGCGTTGCAAGATTTCCTCTGTTTTTTCTACCTTTGACGCATTTAGGAGTAGATAAGACGGTACTCCTGAAGCCAGTAATAACAAGTGCTGATACATACTAATCTGCATGACTTCATTGGCCTTTTTCACGTTTCCCATCATTAGATACGCCTGTGCTACCATTTCATCAACCGGAGAATGTGGACGGATGGTTTCACCAAGTAAATCCAAGACCTCCTGCGGTTTTTGTAACATAAGATAACAGGTAGCTTCCAATGATACTGCATCTTTGGTAAGCGAAACATCCTCACTTTCTGTTTTCACCCGAATACATAGGCTGACAGATTCTTCAAGCATTTTTGTCCGTTTTTCCGGCTCTGCCGCCAGCATATGATGATTGGTAAGCAATAACGCCATCTGAAGCAGCAGAGGAAAACAGGAATAATATTTTTTTATGATCCTACTGCACTCTGTAATCACTTCATCAAAGGGCTTTTCAGTAAAATCAGAGGCAAGTCTGTGATACAACTTTTTAATATCTTCCTCTGTCATTTGAGGCGCATATCCTATTAATTCATCGATGCTGATATTAAAATATGCCGCCAATTGAGGAAGAAAGGTAATATCGGGATAGCTCTGCCCTGTTTCCCATTTTGAAACAGACGCTTTTGTAACACCGATATATGCTGCCAGCTCATCCTGCGTAATCCCTTTTTCTCTGCGCTTTACAATAAGTGTTTTAGCAATATTGATTTCTTTCATTTCATCACCTCCGTTATAATTATACGGATTATGGCCACACAAACTATGGATTTAAAGTTTATTTCTGTTGATGAAATCAACCACAGAGAAACTCAAAATCATTATCTTAATTACAATCATATCGTAATGGGTGACAATTCAGCGTATTACTAACTACGATAAGAAGAAGTATCTTGTTACCAAAAAAAATGACATAAGATAAGCCCTCAAACAAGGCCCTCCAATGTCATTGATCCAGAATCTTTTACTAAGCATGATCTGATACTTTTTGAATGAAACAAAATATACTTAAATGAATTTGCTACTTTTCGGCAGCATGAGCAATTCCTTGATAGCGATGAGCAAGGGCTTTGTGATAATACTCTTGTTCGGCAAACTGAAAAAACAGCACTGGATTGTTCGCATTAGCCATTTTCATCCGTTCGAAATGCTCCGCCTTTACAAAGTTTTCACCGGCGAGTTGATTAGGATCGTTAGATGTATTCATATCGCGATAAAAAGTTGTATTGTACAAAATAAGCACTCCCTGTCTGGTTTTGATGTGTAGTTATAATACTATATGGCAAACGCCCTGTTATGGTCACATGGCAAGAGCCCAAAGTCAGGGAGGGCTTATATAGGAGTCATTCGGATTTTAAAGCCGGATTCTCAAGCTTGGCCTGATAAAGCCATCGGACCTCAGGTGGTTGCTCGCTCCACTAGGGGGAGTCCAGCGAAGCTGACACCACCCGCAAAGTAGATGTTATTAAATGGGAAATCAATTGATAACCTCGTTATATTCCTCCTGTGCATCAGTGATGGCAAGCTTGGAATAGACTTCTAATGACTTACGGCTTTCATGACCCGAATACGGTTGTATGAACGCATTATCAATGCCTTACTTTATATAGCCAGGTTAAGAGAAAATGTCGCAGCTTGTGTGGAGACAAATTTCGAGTCATGCCAGCAGCTTCCGAAGATTTGGCCAGAATTTGCGGATTCCCCGATCGGTGTATTTCTTCTTTATGGAATCAGCATGCATGGCCAACATTTCCTTGAACGAATGAGGGAATGGTACAATACGGTCCTTCTTCCCCTTGCCACTATGAATAAGAATGTGGCAGTAACGAAAATCAACATCGACCAACTTGATATTAATCAGTTCACTCCTGAACCCAGCGTTTCGAGCGTGACTTCCCGACGCCTCCGTCCTGAATGACCTGTCCAAGATCATTGTGTTTACCCTCCAGACAACGCGCCAGCACCTTCAAAGACGTCGCCGAAAATAGATCCCGAAAAGCCTTCTCGTAGATCGGAAAAACCTGATCTAATAAGGCTCTGGCGTTTAACTTCGCTTGCACAAACAGCCCCGTTACAAACTCATGCTGTCTGGTCACATGCTGCAACTCTGTAAATGCTTCGTCCCATACACGATGTGGCGTGACGTCTCCACGGTAATACATATCCGCTAAATGCCACGCATCCGCCACATCTGTTTTGACCTTACGCAGCTGCGTTCCTTTAGCTCGTTTGGACTGTAACGGATTCACGATAAAGTACGTCCAGTCCCTATGTTCCAAATAGGCTGCCAAGGCCCGGTGGTAGTGTCCTGTCGCTTCCAGAACCACGATTGGAGTACAGCCTGTACTCTCTTGCAACTCTGTAAGGAGCTCTTCCAGCCGCTCAAAACCGGCCTCCCCGTGCGAGATGGTTTCCATCTTTCCATAAGGTTCGTTTCGTCTCGTAAAGGCCTGAACCACACTAGACCCTTTTGACACATCCATCCTAATGCTGGCTCCAAAACAACCTCCAACTTGAAGATTTACCGGCACTTCCACGATGGTTCCAAACCCATAGCTTCGCTTGTGATACGGGGTCCTTCGCCCCTACCAGCTCAAACATGGTCATTGGAGGTAGTGGAAGAACAGTTTTATTTGCGGGGTTAATTGCCCCTAATAAAAAGACCACGTTCTCCCGGCTACCGCCATCTTAAAGCACCTACAAAAAAAGGCCAATCAGAAGTTTCTGGCTGACCTAATAATACGAAAAAAGAGCAGAGGCGGTAGACGCCGGCCGTTCTGCTCTTTTTACTCTTCTTCTTGTTAGGCATTCTATTTAAGATACCAAAAGCCCATTACGCAGATTACCTCGCGGTATTTACGGCCGTTGATTTCTTGGCTTATCAGACTAGGGTTTGTCTTCAAGCTATAAAACAAGCAAAGAGTCTCAAGGACGAAGATCTGAAAACGGCAAAAGCGTATCACTTGAAGCTCACATTTTCGAAGTTGTGGAAGCAGGAAACGCCTGAGAAAGCGAAACTGTTCTTGGATAGCTGGTATTTTTGGGCGACACATAATCAAATCCCTGATATGGTGAAATCCGCGAAAACGATTCGTCAGCATGAAACAGGGATCTTAAGATGGTTTACATCGAAAATAACAAACGGTATTATGGAGGCCATTAACGGTCTTATTCAATGTGCCAAACGACGGGCACCGCTAGGTCGCTCAAAAACCTGAAGACGACGATTTATTTGATCGCTGGCAGACTGAAGCTGAAGACAGTCGAGATTTAAAACAAAAGAGAACCGCGATCAGTTTGGAGCCACAACCCGCTCATCTCACCGAACACGATTCCCTTGTCCGATTTTTATAGATTTATGTGACCCACGCTAAACTACGAATAGCCCGAAATAACTATAAAGTCATAAAAGCGACGGTGAAAATATGGAACAGACACAAGGATTTATTGAAATTGAAGCTTTGATGAAAAAGGAGAAAGATCGGCGTATGTTCGAGCATTATCAAGACATTTATCTGCATTTGAAAGAAAAAAATGCGCAAGAGATCTCAGAAGTCATCGGCAGAACGGAACGAACGTCTACAAATAAGTAGTCGAACTACAAGTGACTACTAAACTGGAGGCCCTAAGCGACTGACGAAACAACAGCAAGAACAACTTAAGCAAAGCATCGTATCTTCGGTTCCACACGAAGTCGGATTTCTGAACAAATACAGTTGGGCTCTATCTCTTATTGGCGAATACATCAAGCGGGAGTTTGGTCATCCCTATTCTCTGCGTGGTATTTCTAAAATGGTGCACCGACTTGGACTCAATTACACCAAACCCACGTATAACTTGGCTGCGGCGGATGAAGCTAAGCAGAAGATATTTACCGAAGTGACTTTCCCCGGTTTGAAAAACGACGGGTGGACGAGCTGATTGCTCATTTACTCTTAGAAGATGAATCCATGATCCGCGATTATCAGGCGCTTCAGCATACGTGGTTCCTCAAAAGTAAGCAACTCATCATCCAAACAACGGGTAAACATCGTGGCGTTAAATTACTGGCTGTGCTAAATTATACTAGCCTTTTTGGAGAAACATCAGGAACGCCTTGAGTTGGTCTTCTTGCCACCCTTCAGTCCAAGGTTAAACATGGAGGAACTTTGAAAATGGTTGAAGTCTGATGTTATCGGAAGGTATCCGCCATAAAACAAAAATTTGTCCCCGGCGTTGTCCGGTGGTGTGGTGTTAACCTATCGTATCAACAAAGCCATATCCCAATCCGGGCTTTCCTCGTAAAGCAAAGAAGCTAGCACAAGTGCCACGCCCGCGGCACCCGTCAAAAAGCCCGCTTCATCCACTTGCTGATACTTGCCATTCACAAAATATTCATCATAATAACCAAACTTCGACTCTGCCGCATACTTATCCAGCACAGCCACAACTAGTTCATCACGCATCCCACCAAGCGTCACATGACCCGTATCCGAATACATACGTTGAACCATATGAAGCAGCCCCCCTACACCGTGACACAAGGTTGAGGCGGTGAGTCCTCCCATGGTCTGGATGCGATTCTCTATGTCTACATACGCCTGCAATCCAATTGCGCTCCATTCCTGATTATGCATCGCTTGCCCAGCTAGCCAGATGGATCGTGCAATCCCAGGCACCCCATAGCACCAGGAGTCCCACGGGTCTCGGGTACTGCTCGGATGCAATTCACCCTGAAGTACCTCTTCAACAGCGACTCGCCCCGGCCAGAACGTTCCTGCTTCACCGCTCACTCGCCATCGACATATCCACTCGGTGAGCCGCCGCAGATCTGCACGCATCGCTTCTGTTGTCATGCCCTGCAATTGCGATAGACTCAGAAAAGCCAGCGGTCCTGAGATACCATGGGATAGGCCTAGGTTAAAATTCCCATTTGGATACTGCACCTTTTCATGTTCGAGGAACTGATTCGCAGACGGAATATGCCAAGCAGGGATCCGATGTCCTTGATAATCTTTTTCCCCACAGAAGACATGGAATACTTCAACAATCCGTTGCCAGATGATCTTCATCTGCGGTCGATCTGAGAAAGCCAACACAACTCGTGCAATTCCTGTCAGACCTTCGATTGTATCGTACTGACTAATACGCAATTGCCCTTCTTCCCACTGGTTTTTGCATATCTCTACATAATTTAACACGGCTTCCTCGAACCAACTAGCCAGTGTATCTAGCATGCCTTGGTAGCGCGTATTCTTTCGTGACAGAGCACGGACGCCTATCAAAATACCCGCTAACCCACTGTATAGAGATAGAGTATGAATACCTTGCTGTTCGATTACCTGTTGAATCTTTTGCAGGTAACTATGCCCTACCATATCCCAACCTTTATCAGGATATAACTGATCCAGTTGTCCCATTAATACACAAATACCTGTAAATCCACCCGAGAAGCTTGTGTCTGACCATCGTGCTACCTGTTTCCCTTCAATCACTTGCCCAGGAACCTGCTTCATCTGGGCACGTACCTGATCAGGATCCTTATAACGCTGCACAATCGCCTGCAACACTTGTTCTACTTGCTTTCTAACTTCCCCGTTTAAGGGGATCCATTGTGTCGATACCGCACTTGCCGCTTTCATCCTCAATCATCTCCTTCTAATTCACCGCAACTTCTTCTGTAAATGAACTTGCTTGCACTTGATACATCTGCGCATATACCCCACCTAAACGTATCAATTCAGCATGCGATCCCTGCTCAATGATCCGACCGTCCTCCATGACTAAAATCTGATCCGCTAGACGCGCTGACGAGATACGATGTGTAATGAAAATCCCTATCGTGTCTCTCATTAAATGCATGAACAATTGCAGTAAGTCTCGTTCAGCTAATGGATCCAAGAACGAGCTCGGCTCGTCTAGAATATATACATCCGCACTTCGCAGAATGGCTCTTGCAATTGCAATACGTTGCCACTGTCCCCCCGAAAGTTGATGTCCTTCATCGAACCATTTGCCAAGTTGTGTATCGAGACCGTTTGGCAAATTCGCAATCACTTGGTCAATTGCTGCAACTTTGGCTGCATCCATCAATCGCTCATCTTGTTCGAGTTCAGCCAATGAGCCGAAGCCAATATTATGGCGAGCCGACATTTCATAGTGAACAAAATCTTGAAACACAACCCCCATACGTTCTTGGACTTGTTGCAGATCGTAGTCGAGAACATTACGGCCATTGACTTGGATGGTACCACGATAATCCGTGTACAATTGCATTAACAGCTTCATGAGTGTGGACTTACCCGAACCATTCTTCCCTACAATAGCCACAGTCTGCCCCTTCTTGAATGTCACATCCACTTCTCGAATCGTATCCGAATCTTGTCCTGGATAAGCGAAAGATACCTGATCGAACGAAATCTGTGTAATCTGGACACTTGCATTTGCGTGACACGATAGCTCTGTTGCATTGGGAAACTGTTTCTGTCGATTAACAGGATCCGACGTGGGCAATTGCAAGAACAAGAGCAACTGCTCCATGTAAAGATTGTTCTGTGAGAACTGGACAAGCCCCTGAATAACCCCATTCATCTGGTTCTGCGTGAGCATAATCGCCTGGATATACCCATACAAACTCCCGATCATCATCGCTCCTATAAATGTCTCGTGAATTGCAAGCCCAATTACCCAGAACAAAGCTACCATTTCTAGCATATCGTACAGAAAAGTAACTCGAATTCGCTTCAACAATATGCGACGATCCACAAGGAAGAAGCCGTGCAACAAATCGCGGTATCGGTTTAACAAGTAAGAACCCAATTGGAATAGTTTCACTTCCTTAAATGTGCTATCGTTTGTTAATAGATACGTCATGTACCACGATTCTCGATTCTGCGGAGTACGATCCAAGTAGATTTGGAACTGTTCTCGATTGATTTTGAAAATCGAATAGATAGAAACCGTTGATACCATGAAAATCACGAGCACCACCCACCATTTCCACAGAACAAGTAAGATAGCAGATGAAATAAGTGTAATGATTCCAGAAGTTATGCTAGCCATCTGACTATACAATTGATAGGGGCGATAAGTGGCTTCTTGTGAAACCCTTTTTAATTGGTCATTAATCGAAGCATTCTCAAAATCGGCCAATCCCAACGTGGTTGATTTCTCGCAGATCATGACATTCATCGAATTGGAAATGAACGCCTGAAGATTACCCTCCACATAACTTTGAGCGACGTCGATGAAATTCTTCAAAACATAGATGGCAATGAACCAAACAAAGTGAGAAAGTACCCGATATTCCCCTTCTTTCCATCCCACGGAAACACTATTCAACAAATTCTGTGTAACCATTAATGTCATCACAGGCACAGCGCCTTGAATGATGTGTAGTATCATACTTGGAATCATATACTTCTTATTCATGTGGAAAATCAATCGGAAGAGTTGCAGCCCGTGTCGAACCGTCTTCCAGAGTGAAGCTAATTCATGCTGACATTCCTTCCAAATAAAGTTCATTAGCTCTTCCTCCAATATTGCAACAAGCTATTAAGGGCATGACGAGCCATAATCATTACCTTACGTTCTTTATCTCGATCAATCCCAATCAAGCGGTTTAAGTACATATGAATCACACTGAACAGGATATCGTCTTTGTTGTTCATAAGAGTGCCCTGCCGCTCATGCTCAAGAAGTGCTTGCTGATACCGCTTGACAGCCTCTGCCCTGTGCTGACCAATCTGATGAATCAGCTTACCTTCTTGATGCAATGGTACTAATTCGGATGAATCCCTCCCTAACAGCTGCAGGAATAAACGCCGTTCATTACGGAAGTCATCCAGATATTCTTTTACATCGAAGCGCTCATTGAGGAGCTCGTAAACCTTCTGCTCGTTGTAACCAAACTGAGTCATGTATTGTATCACACTACACACCGCCACGACCTCCTGACTTAGCTGGATCTGCTTAAATCGAAGCAACCGAACCAAATTCGCTGTGACATCGCTGTCACAAGCAAACATACGTTCCGCTAATCGCATAAGCTCAGGTCCACCATATCGTTCGATCTCTGGTTCATACGTATCTATAACAACCTTATTTATCATTCCATCTTGAAGTAACATAGTCGTCCATTCATGGAAGATTGGGATGAACGAAGATATGTCATTACCGCTTGGCATGTTGAACCGTACCCGAATATGACGAGTTGGATCGGAGTAACGAATGAAATACGCTTGTTCAATTACACCTGCCTCACGGCATTTCTGAACAAAATCTCCCCACTGACGACCAATGAACTCATCTTGGCGACTATCTATCCCATAGAACTTGGCATAGAACCACGATCCACCCGGCAACTGCACACGCTGCGATGCATCAACAACAGTCAGGCGAGAGATTTCTGTCTCCTTACTTACCGCCACTTCCGCTTGGGTCAGATCCATCTCTTCCGTGCGTCTAACGAGCGGGAAGACAAATTCCGCCGTCAGGTGCCCATCGCTCCGCTGGATTGGCATATCCTCGAATCCCCCTATATGCTCGATCAGCGTCACTTGACCATTTGATTTCAAGTCTTTGCAGATCTCCTCCACATGCAGAGGATGCTCCATATCGAACAAGATACGATTATCGAATTGGGTCATATACACATACCGAGGTACTTTCCACTGCATACTGAATTCCCTAACCAGAAGTGCCAATTGCTCCTCGCTCTCGCGCTCAGATGTCTTGCCACTCAATTGTATACGCCATGTCGCTGGACTTAGCACGATGTTCCCATATCTTAAACGCGGAGTAAAGGGGGATTGATCCATTACTCCCCATTCTAATGTCGACCATTGTCGATACCCTTCCTGACTAACTTCCACCAGAAATCGGTACACATTCGGTGCACCCTGGTAGTTCAACATATGCCCAGCTGTCGGGATCACTTCGCAATTGTGCTTGCGTGACTTCAAATAAAATTTATTGTCTCGCACCCCAACCATCAGATCGGACACATGAATCTGTTGATCCTCTGGTACAGTGTGATTCGTGCCAATTCCGATTTCATACGTGCGAAAATTTTCCGTGAGAACGACATTCGTTGATCTGGCTGCACTGGGTAAGTACGAAATCTCTGCAAGTAGTTTACCTGGTGATAGGCGTTGCTCTTCCTCATGAATCTCATTGAACATGTTTTTAAACGAGACACCCATTAAATCAATAAATCGTCCGAACGTTTTCCCCGCGCCACTCGATCCAGGATTCGGTCCAAGTACTAACGTGTACTCTCCGCGATTGAGTGCTTCCCGATCCTGCACAACCATTAAAAAGTAGAGTTCCATTGACGGAGTAGGAATTAACTCACTGGTGGTTTTATCAGATTCATCCTCCAAGATCTGTTGAATCCTTTCGTTCGTGAGAACGATCTCTTGTTCACCCTGATGCATACACGAGACGAACCATTTGAAGAGTAATTGTTCACACTTCGTACTGAATGGCACACTCGGATTCTTTAACTGCCTATGAGCGCTACTCGGATTTTGATAGGTGGCCGGTGCCCCTAGCCCAATCTCCTCATCCAGCAACTCCAAAATTGGTATCTCTCGATACGGGCCGTATTTCTCCATGAATTCATTGCAGTATTCCTCCAGGTGTCGGTACTTACGCGTAGAAATTCGACTAAACAATTGTGCAACTTTCTCAACATCCTCACGAACCTGATAGGGCAAAGTCACGGATCGATCTTCCAAGGACAAGTCAACCTGTACCGCCGTCTTCACCTCCGCCAAAGCATTCATCATCTGTCGCAACTGAAGTAATTGCTCCTCGCCCTGCCCAATTGATCGGTTATTATACGAGCGAATATTCCGACGGATTTCATTGAGAGCAACCTTCCATTCATCTATACCCTCTACCCCATCCAACACAGACAGGATATGATCGAAGGGCTCTATACTCGTCGTCGGAGGTCGCAATTCCGAAATTAAGAATTCTTGTTCAAAAAGCTGCCAAATGTAATGATGAATCGTATCTAATTCTGCCTCCATGAAAGCACTCTTAATCCGGGATACGAGTTCTAGGTACGGAATTGGATTCATACTAGCTTCCATCACCAGATCGAATACTGCAGAGGCTCGTACGGATACGCTATCACTTTCTCCGACGCCGAGATCGCCATATCTCGCTACGTAAGGAATTTTTGCTCGTTCGCCTTGACGGTAGATAAGAGAGTTGCGCTGAATACGAAACTGAAACACAACTTCACGCTGCTTCTCGATTTTATCAACAATCTTTAACAACCATTCCATATCTGGTCGCACGCGTTTGCGATACGTAGCGATGCCTTCTATGTTCATCTGCGACTGTTCGGCGAATTGCCCGTAAGTCACACCGGAAAACAGGCCAAATGGTGTGGGACGCGTCATCATGCGGAGCAGATAGCGCATGAAACCTTTGATAACCTGCGCTTTCTTTCGTGCATTCTGGTCATTACCAAGATGAGAAAGTGACTCAAGCAAGCTCGGGCTCGATACCGCAATCGCTTCGCGAATGATCGAGTCATTGGATAATTCGACAAGTTTATTTAGTGAAAAACACTTAAGCTCTTCTTGGTCTTTCCAATCGGAAGGAAAACACTGCATAAACAAATTGAATGGCAAAACAGGCGTACGAATCATAAAGAAATCCAGTGCACGATAAATATTGGGTTCTTTCGTCATTTTTCCTCCTAGTTATAGTGGACTGAAAATAAGAGATTTAGGGAGTAGTTATAGAGTCTAAATACTTTCAGACCTCTTTACATTCGACACATACCCGAAATCTTTTATAATCCTAAATTTTGAAAGCACGTAACAGCGGTGAATCAAATAGAAGGATGATCAATGTTACCTATAATAAAATGGGTAAATACCCAAAAATGTCTATTCCTAAAAATAGGTAATACTCCCTCTTCCCCACGAACAGGGCAAAGTGATCTCCATGTTAAATTATGAGTATTATTATTCTAAATCGGCTATGCTGAATTGATGAGCAAGTCGATTTCATTAGCGGTAAAGTCACTAGTCGTACCGCTCACCACACCGCTCACATCCAAACTACGGTGATTGGTTAAATCACCAACATTCTCGTATCGAAACTTCTAAATCAGTCAAGGTGGAATTTCATTCACCTTTACTACACCCTAAAACAAGCTGCGGATTAACTTTTTTCTGTCTTCCTTTCTTTGGGGCTTCTTCTTTTCATTTGATGGTTTCACGCTCGGGTTGCTACGAAAGACTATGTGGGTTTTTCTGTATCAACAATAATGCGTGCTTTACATTCCTCTCTTACTCCAAATCCAGAAACTGATGATTGGACATATCACAACAATCCCGGTTAAGTACACCCAGAAGATCATACTTCCTTGTCCGCAAAGTTCTCTCAAAATACTGACAAACGGATCATGCAGAAAACGAAGTTCAGAGACGATGAGATAACTGCCAAGCAACCCTAAAATGGTGCATGCATACACAATTGAAACTCGTGTGATAAGGATAGAAAAAACACTGCATATCACAAGCACCGCAATGCTAGTCAGTACAAGAAGGAGATCGTATTGGATCGTTAGCCACAACACATTGCCATATCCAATCGATTCTGGCACTAAGTACACCACTGTCGATTGCGGATGAGAAAAGAACAACCATCCACACGCTAGCGAGACCAGCGTTGTCCCAAAGATAAGCGAGACAATCAAAACGATCTGTGTAAGTAATTTAACTAGCCAGTGCTGATAGCGATCGAACGAACGTAACATATATATGCGATACGCACCCGAATGTATCTCATCAGCAAGCGACTCTACAAATAAGCCCGGCAACACAAACAATTGCAACAAGAACGACATATCCTTCATAATGAATACGGGCAGATTTAGTGCATCAACCGAAAACCACGAGCTTAGGTCAATTTTAATACCGCCTGTTAGACGTAAGAATCCAATATCGATCAATAGAGCGAGTAGATAAACACATCCAAACGTTCGAATCCTCTTCCCCTTCCATATCCGTTCCAGTTCACTGATCCACAAGCCAGTGTTCACACGCCAACACTCCTAATTTAAATAATCTGCTCTCGTAAATTTTCTACGAGCAGCTACAATACATACGAAAAAGTAAATAACTAAACCCACTGCTATTGAAATTTGTGCATATTCATCGCCCGACAATGCCTTCTCGACACCAACAACCTGCATACCTGGAATCAACCCCGCATAAATCAAGGCAAGCAAGAATGCATTTTCCGTTATTAAAGGACTTCCCGGATCGAAAATACTTGTAGCAAATATTGATATAATGATATAGATCATCGCAATACCAATTGTACGGGCCGCAGTCCTACAGTACATGGCAATCCAAATAAACAAACCGCCCCCCCCGATCAATGTAGCGAAATCAAGTGCATATTGTTTCAAAGTATAGAATAGTATTGCAGCATTTGTAGAAGAAATCCTATTCCCTGATATCATTACCTCTGGGGGAGATGGAAGTTTCATTACGCCAAAAATCGTAAACGATACGCCTAAAATAACCATCATCAACAGGATGAATAAATTCATTATCATCCATTTGCTAACAAAGATTTGACCCCGAGAATAGCTTCTTAAAAAAAACATTCGCAATTTACCACCCTGAAATTCTTCTGTGTATAAGAGACCGGCCAACAGCGCGACCATTAAATTCCCAAATAAATATATACTTTCTTTCATCCCTCTCGATGCCGACATGCTCGCAGCTACATAGAATGGGCTATCAGGTAAATGTCGCTGATCAACCCACACAAAATATGTTATCAGTGCATAAGCAAACGGAATGCAAGAAACTAATATGAACCATGCCCATTTCTGATGGATCAACTTCTCGAATTCAATCCTGATTAACACTTTCATGACAACATCAACTCCAAGAATGCGTCTTCTAGCCTCTGACCATCCACAATCAAATCATTCACATTCCCCGTCCATATGACCACTCCTGCTCGAATAACAATGAGATGGTCACACATGAGTTGCAGCTCATCTAGAAGGTGGCTGGATATGAAGAATGATAAACCTCGTGATTCCCTCAGCCGGAGGATCAGATTACGAAGTTCCCGCATACCTAGCGGATCAAGTCCATTGGATGGCTCATCCAAAAGCAGCAGGTCGGGGGACCCTAACATAGCTTGCGCAATACCTAATCGTTGCTTCATCCCTAACGAATAAGTCTTCACTTTATCATCTGCTCGGGACTGCAATTCCACACTCTGGAGCAACTGATCGATGTGCTTTTCTCGATCTGCTGAGCGAATTTCAGAGTGCAATCGAGATAAATTTCGAAGCACCTGCCTTCCGGTCATATACTCAAAAAAGATGGGGGATTCTATAATCGCCCCTACATTAGCTAGTGCCTGTTTTCTCTGCTTTTGCACATCATATGTCCCAATGCGAATCGCTCCGCTTGTTGGCTGGATAAGCCCTGTCATTAATCGCATTAATGTTGTTTTTCCTGCTCCATTAGGGCCTATAAATCCGTAGATCATACCTTTTTCCAATTTAAAGGACGTCTCTTGAATAAGAGTCTTATTACCTATTCGCTTCGTCACACGATCCACTTCCAGAATCAGTTCGGTCATCAGCCACACCTCTGTATGCTATATTGGTTCCTCTCTTCATTTCACTACAAAAAAGTGCAGACCTCTGTCTTGCATTAGCCCACACGACTAACAACTAGACAGAAGCCTGCAGAACGTTAATATTACTGACTACATATGATCATACTTGGTTTTTTATTAACAATATATCGATGTTGTTTTACCGCAAGGTACAGTTCCGCATTCACTAGATCCACAATTAGGCCCAGTAATACATCCTGTAGTGCAAGCAATTACACTGGTCATTTGAGGCTCGATTTTACCAACATTTTTGCTTACTTGTACATCAAGATCAAATTGATTATTAGACATAATAACTACCTCCTAAGATTTTCATTGTCTCTCGGTATTTCACCAAACTAGACAATTTCCTAATTAGAGAAGCAGTGATAGCAATCTATACCGGCGCCAATACAGATAGCGCGATCCAACTCCTCTATTACAAATTATATTATAGATTCCGTTTTTTTTACTAGGGTTACATTTTTATCCCCCTTTCTCGCATAACGTAATTGTTGTCAAACAATCCTCGCCGTCTTGCTACTTTGACTGCGTCTTTGCAACTATTCACATTTAGCTTTCTGAGTATATGTTTCACATGTGTTTTTATTGTTTCCAGTTCGACATACAGAACTTCGCTTATTTTTGGTTTAGAGTATCCTTCGTGCAGATACGCGATTACTTGTCGCTCGGTCTGCGTAAGGGAGCGTTTAAGCTCTTCCAATCTTAGTTTACGGAACTCATCACACAGCACCCTAGCAGCGTCAGGATGAATTGCTACGCGATTATGATACGCATCACGAATAGCTGCAGCAATATCCGTGTAGTTCTTCTTCTTAATATAGTTGACGACTCCAACACTAAAGGAGTCTGCAATCACTTCCGAATTATCTACTGAAGATAAGATAATAATGCTAACATGTTTTCTCATCAAAATCTCTCTCACTGCATCCAACCCATCATACTGCGAAGAGGTTAGTGTTACATCCATCACGATAACATCGACTTTATACTGTTCTGCAAAATGAATGGCTTCCTTCTCCGTTGCTATACCTGCGACATATTTCATATCTGGCTGCTGCTTCACATATTCGCAGATTAAATCACGCCATACCGAATCAGTCTCCACATGTAACACACGGATGTCACCCATATTTTCCAATAGCCGCGCAATATTTCCAACCCCCATACCTAAAGGTATACTTTTTAGCGCAGCAAGTACCTCCTTTTCATTTTGTAATTCTTGGTACTAGACAACGTTTTCTTAAACGTATGGGCCTCCTTGAATTACGACGATCAACAGCACCAGAGATGTTACCCATAAAAATACGTTTTTTCACATTTCATCTACTAGGGGTGGTATCAGCTACACTGGGACTACCCCATGTTGCAGCGATAAATTCAACATAATCATGTAGTACATTTATATCTCCCGATAAAAGCTTATATACGTAAGTATTGCCTTCCGCCCATTGTTGAAACAAACCAACCCAGTGTCGGGTATCCTCATCAGTCTCTATGACCCAATCTAAATCAGCGTAGTCATATGTATATTGTAGAGCTTGTTGATAATCGCCTTGGGCTTCACAGACACTAGCATACAGTAGATCAACATAGGTGATGTACACAAACATGGGACGACTTAGCTTCTTGGCGGAATCATCACGCTCTCGACTTTCTTGTTGATGTTTCATCGAATATTGGATTTCCGCTTTAGCCCTCATTTTCCTCGCCATTTCGTCAACCTTGTCCCATTTACGCAAAGACCTATATACATTAGCCAAATCCTTCAATGCGTTAAGCTGCTCTATTTCATCCAGTCGTTCGACAAAAGCTCCAAAAACAGCTGCTGCCTTGACATTTCGGCTTTGATCGTCTCCAACCTGAATTGTGAATATACGATACTGACAAATCGCCAAGCGCTCGGAGTGCTGGTATTTTTCCACTTCTACCACATTCTCATAGAGCAACAGTGCAGCAGCATGTTGTCGCTGTGAAAATAATGTTTCTGCAATTTGATATAGTCTGGGAGAGTACATAAGCTTGTCCATAATATGTCCAACCATTCGACGGATCGCTTCCAGCTTGTCCAGCTCCGCACAACGATATAACAATGGTTCAATTCGTCTCATGTTTGGGGGGAGGTCAATGATGTAATTTTCTATGTATAGATCGTAAAAGTGACCTTCCGGTAAACCCATAGCCACAGTGATTCGATCAAGCTGCTGAACGGAAACAGGACGATGCTGAATAATCCAATTACTAAGTGTTCCTTTGATGGACACCTGAATATTCCGCAAATTGAGCCAGTGCCATATCGTTTTGTTTTAGATAATCTTCAAACTTCACCGAAACTGTAGGTGTATTGTACAAAAATAACCACCCCTTATCAGGAACATATAGAAAATCAACTCATGAAACGAGGACTACTGCAATCAGATGAATCACATAGGCCTTTCCGTAATTCATTATACCATTTTTTAGAAAAAAAATCATATACATATCCAAAATTTACTTACGATACCTATTTAGATACTTTGCAATGATTTCATAATTAAAGGTATCGCCATTTTTCTTATTTCAGCATTTTGCATAATTCGATTTTCAACGCTCGTAGTTACAATATATAGACGAACTAAAACGTTTCGATCTATATATTGCTGATTGAAAACGCCCCTGGGCTATAAGACCGGAACCAGGCATGACCGATGCTTATCCGAATTTGCAACCGGTACTGACTCGCCCGATCAATTGGGAACTGATAGGCAGCAGTACAACCAAATGATGAAGTATGCTACTGCTTTACGCCTGGGTACCGCTGAAACGGAAGCCATCTTGAAGCGTTTTACACGCAATAATTTAAAACATCCAACCTATCAAGCTTTAGGCGAACTTGGTAAAGCAGTCAAGACGATATTCCTATGCGATTATCTTCATTCAGAGGAGCTGCGCAGGGAGATCAATTCAGGCTTGAATGTTGTGGAGAACTGGAACTCGGTAAACAGTTTCATTTTTTGCGGAAAAGGCGGAGAAATAGCTACCAACCGGTTAGAGGACCAGGAGATGGCCGTACTGTCGCTTCACCTCCTGCAGAACTGTATGGTCTACATCAATACCATCATGTTACACAACATCTTATCTGACCGAAGATGGTACGATATGATGACTCCGGAAGACTTACGGGCACTTACTCCACTGGTTTATACGCATGTGAACTCATACGGAACGTTCAAGCTGAATATGAGTGAACGTCTTCCCCTGGAAGGGAGTGTGCTTACGTGAGCGAAAGGAATACATCTCCAAAACGCAAAGCGAAAGAGCTAGCCAAGTATATCCGTGGGGAACGACCAGACTATGCTTATCTCAAAAGTCTTTTCCAGCACCTTCGAGCGGAGTTGGAAGTCGAGATGCTAAAGCAGCAAAGAAGCTCCCCTATGTACCGACAGAAGAGGAGCTAAAGCGATATTATGATGTTGTCTGGCAGGCGAAGAATTTTCAAAACATGATGATCGTTAAGACACTTCTGTATACGGCGG
>NZ_ASSB01000378.1:0-9705 GCF_000520755.1 Paenibacillus sp. 1-18 | reverse complement strand
AGAAATCCTGCATCAGCAGGGGAAAAGTGCAAGAGCTATTGCCAAGGAACTGGGCAGGCACCATGCGACCATTAGTCGTGAACTCCAACGCCATGACGAGCAAAAGGCGTATCATGCCGAGCGCTCTCAAGAGAGCTACCACCAGCGACGTAAGGCCTCGATCCCTGCCGGGAAGTGGACTTCTGAGCAGGCGGCGGTCATCGAAGAGAAGCTTCAAGCGACCTGGTCTCCAGAGCAGATCGTAGAACGGTTGCGTCAGGAAGGACAGCGTGTGGTGTGTTTCAAAACCATTTATCGCTGGCTGTATGCAGGCCTTTTGGTGAGAGGGACGCTAACCGTACTTCGGCACAAAGGCAAGCGACAGAAGCCAGCAGAAACCCGTGGCAAGTTTACCGTAGGTAAACCTATTTCAAAGCGCCCCAAATTCGTCCGTTCTCGGGAAACGTTCGGCCATTGGGAACTGGATACCGTCGTCTCGGGCCGTGGAAAAAGTAAAGGCTGCGTAGCCACGTTCATTGAACGCAAAACGCGTCTGTATACCGCGATCAAGATGCCTGACCGAACGGCGCTATCGATGGAGATTGCCTTTGGCATAGCCGCTTCTCAGTACCCTGCCGGAGCCTTCCAGACCGCTACCGCTGACCGAGGCAAGGAGTTTGCCTGTTATGCCAGCCTGGAAGCTACGCATGGCGTTCAAGTCTACTTTGCTGATCCTTACTCTTCCTGGCAGCGTGGCTCTAATGAGAATGCCAATGGCTTGCTGCGAGAGTTCTTTCCCAAAGGGACGGATTTCGCCCAAATCACGGATGAAGCCTTGGAAAAGGCTCTCTATCTGATGAATCACAGACCACGAAAATGTTTGGGATGGAAGACTGCTCACGAATCCTTTTTAGAAGAACTGTCGCACTTGGCTTGACAATCCGTCATTTAAAATAATATATAGGCTTACATTGGGGAATTTTATATTAAAATAAGCTAATTATTAAAAAACACATACACAAGTTCACTGCTTGTTTTGGGGGTTAAGGAGTTATTCACCAGCATTTGATGTCCCTTTCTCTTCTCCCCTTGTTTTTCTGCACGCAAAAAAAGGCTTATTCCTATCATATTTCGATTGGAATAAGCCTTTGCATGTGTATTTTATCTCTTAATTAATAGACTAGCATACCCCTTAGTGGTGCCGTACTTCGTATTACAATTCGTGATATTAAATACCATCCTAAATATTGTCTATATTTACATAATAAGACGGATTCCCTGCATCGTCTCACCTAGGTCAACCACTCATGTCCGCGTAAAAGCAGTTCTGAAATTTCTATGACTAAACTGATAACGCAAAAAAGCTTATTCCTACTCACACATTCAAGTCGGAATAAGCTTTTAAGAGGCGGTTATACGTATTTTGTTAAGGTTAAAGTTAATGGCCTATTAATGGTATTGGGTGATTCTTCTGTAAATTATAGAATATCCAATCAAGTTACTTGGTCCTTTCCCGATTCTCTTGCAATCTGGTAAGTACAAAGCTATTTTTGTACCGTCAATTTTACCAAGTATATTATTATTGGACAGTGGAATTATAACTCATGTTTTAGACTATAGCTTTCTACATGAGTAGACCCCAACTCGTAATAAGATAGTTGTGCTCTTCCACTTCTATACACAATCCATATTTCAGATCTTCAGTAGTAACTAGTAAGTCTGAGGTCAAAACAATATCAGATCCAAGAATATTATTAAGTATTAATTCCAAACTTAATAGCACCCCCCCACTGATATTATCCATATAAAATAGGACAACTGGCTTTTCAACTAGTAAATTTAATTTGGAGCGATTTACATTAACCCAGTTTAGAACCTCACTGTACTCAGTGCAACTTAAATTTTCTTTGCTAAAAACCTTCTCGTATCCTTTTCTTTTCAAATTATTTGACTGTTGATAATCAATAAATTGATTATCAGATAGTATTATATGATAATCGTTAAGATATACATCTTTTAAATTTTTTCTTTCTGCCAAGACTTCTTTTTGAAACAACAACTTCTGTAACTTCTCTTTTTTTTCTTCCAATCTACTTTTTCGCCTCCTTAAATCCGCCCTTATCTTCTGGATAATGTCCTTGAATATGTGGGAAATTTGGATCCTTACCTAAGTTTTTGTATCTCTGACCGTTTCAAATAAATCTTGACCTTCATATTTTGTACCTGCAACATGAATCGGATCATAATGTTCCGGTAAGATCATTTTGCTCATATTCCCGGTAGCATCGTATTTCATACGAGCAATGCCGCCATCTGGATACATCACCTTGACCCTGCGCCCCCGGTGGTCGTACTCGTACTCTGTGCCGGGTCCATCATCTTCTGCGTGGTTATAGTGATTCGGTTCAATCTCTTTTGCTGCCCTATCTTCACAATTCTTCTGTCTACAGTCAGCGTATGATCGCCATCTTTGATTATATTAAGCCTAATGCTCTGCTGTATTTGAGCAACTATCTCACTCCTTTCTCTGCTGGGTAATTTTTGTCCTTTTGTCTTCTCTCCTTTCGTTTTTCTGCACACAAAAAAGCTTATTCCAACTCATATTTCGAGTGGAATAAGCCTCCAGTTCATCTATGATTATTTCAAATTTATCAAATCATTATAGTCTACCTTTTTAGCAGGTGTCGCACTTCAAATTACAATCCGTCTTTAATTAAAATAAGTTTGTAATCAGTCATGAAAGCTATCCTTTCTTTGCTCTTGTAGCGGAATCCAACACATAAACACGGATGTCCCTAAGCGTCTTATATTTTCCACTCTTCCAACCATCATATACGTTCAGCATTTCCGTTTGGAAGAACTGGTTTATATCCTGTTTCATACCTCCTAGTGGAGATTCTTTCGCTACCATCTTAATACAATATCTGTACTGATCCTGAACTTCGTCTCACGATAACATTTTAACTTTCCCCTCCAACCTCAGCTGTTTGCTTACTATTCAAGCATAAGAGCCGTGTGGGGATTCGGCAAACATCAAATTCTCTGTAATTAAGCTGATAAATATGAGAAGAGAACAACTTAGCTTTATAGGCCTTTGATATTCCTAATATTTATTTACAGAGATAGGATGGGAGTATACAAATCTATAGACCTGTTCAGGAGTATGAAGTGAAACAATAAGCGAATATCTAACTTTTCTATCCCAACGCTTCGGCTACTTAGGCTTGCTCCACCAACCATAAATAGGGTAAACGCCGATAAGATTACTTGTTGCTAATAAAGAGACGGGTGCCGTAAGAAATCATCGCCTCCCATTTAAATTATATCATTATGCTATCCAAAAAAATGTGGACCGCTTCCGCTTTACTATTACTTGTGGTACGGTTCACCGTAACGGGGCTAACGGCGAAAAAGCATATGTATTAGCAATTCAATACAAAAGCCATCACTTGCATATACCAAACCAACTTGAAAGCCCGTGTTGCCGTTTTCCTACAGCAATGTCACTTACCCACCTACTGCCCATCCTTCAACCCTTCTCGCGTCAGCCTTTTAAACACCACTAACTCTTTCCTCCCGGAAAGGTCCCCCTTCCAGACTTAACGACCGATTCTAGACTACTCTCATTTTTTCAAACTAAAAAGTCCCAGTACTCAGGATATTAGCTCATACAAAGTGTGAATAATACTCATATATTACTTTTAAACGGACAGAAAGGGGACGATGAATGCTGTGGGAATAAAATTTAACAGAGCCGAAAATCACATTAGAAAAGCACGTGAACATTTTGGAAAAGTAAAGGATAAAGAGCTAGCAGAAGGCTTGAGAAGATTATGTACAGGATTACTTCGTTTAAATGATGAGTAACGCTCTACCCTTGGCCGCAGAAAATAATAATAATAACTAATTAAAACGGAAAACAAATGTACTCGATGGAGCAACACTTTACAAGTCAAATATAAGGGGGGGGAAAGTCTTGATACTCCAATTGATTATTATAATCGCTGCTTTCGTTTTTTTGTACTTCATACTAAAGCCTCCAGTTGAGGTACACGGTGACGATTCTTTGATAAGCGAAAGTGGTGTCCTTCTGCAAGTAAAACAGGATGGTGACGTAGCTAGACATATTAATATAAATTTGTATGAAGAGGGTTCTCGACTCAGGAGTGAAAGATAATGTTCCAATCAGTCGAGTTTTTCCTAACAATCATAGCTTTTTTTCTCAGCATGGTGTTCATACTTTGGAGGCCAAAAGGTTTAAATGAAGCAATCCCCGCAACAGCAGGAGCGATATTAGTACTAATAAGCGGAAGCATGACATTATCAGATTTGGTTAAGATCTCCACAATGGTAAGCGGAGCTGCAATAACCATAATAGCTACTATTTCAATGGCAATTATATTGGAGAGCTTTGGATTCTATATTTGGGCTGCTGAAGGACTGTTGGCCAAAGCAAGAGGTTCTGGAATTCGTCTGTTTTGGTACGTCAATGCAGTTTGCTTTCTTATGACTTTATTTTTCAATAACGACGGGAGCATCTTTATTACAACACCTATTTTAATTTTATTATTGAATCATCTAAAGCTGAAAAATCACGAAAAGATCCCCTATTTGCTTTCGGGCGCATTAACAGCAACCGCATCAAGCGCTCCAATCGGAGTAAGCAACATCGTCAATTTAATTGCACTAAAAATTATAGGGATTGATCTCTTCACCAATTTCCTGATGATGTTTGTTCCTTCTGTAACAGGACTGCTATTGTTTTCAGGCCTATTATATTTATGCTTCTACAAAAGACTGCCCCGGAACATATCTAACCAAAAGTTTCATAATGAAATCTATCCGCATCCTTCACAAAAATCCGGGAAAGAACGAAACCGATTAATGAGAAATATTCTACTCTTTGTATTTTCCGTACGTGTAAGTCTTTTTATTGCCTCTTATTATAACATTCCGATTGAAATTGTGGCTGTGTTAGGTTCCGTGCTTTTACTTGGGTGGCGTTGGATCTATATTAAAATACCTCCATTGGATATGTTAAAAAAAACGCCATGGTATATATTCCTGTTTGCATTTAGTATTTATATCATTATTTTTGGCTTAAATAACATTGGGTTAACAAGTATGTTAATTCACCTAACTCAACCACTGATTGCAGGAGATCTGCTCACCGCCAGTTTGATAATGGGAGTTCTTTTAACGATTATGTCCTCCTTATTTAATAATCACCCGGCATTAATGATTGGAACGGTTTCCCTTACAAGTATGAATCTAGATCCTATCAATTTAAAGGTAGCTTATCTAGCAAGTGTTATCGGCAGCGATGTAGGCTCATTGCTATTACCGATCGGTACTCTCGCATCATTAATTTGGTTGCACATAATTAGGCAAAACAACGTAAAAATAAGTTGGAAAGATTATGTGAAGGTAACGATTATCACTATCCCGCCTACAGTACTCTTTACTTTGGTTTTCTTGGCATACTGGGTGAAATGGCTATTTTAGCATCATTGTTAGAATAATCGCTTTACGTTAGGGAACGGAGGGCACGGCCTGTCAAACGGTTCCGATATAACCAAGTTGAAGAGCGTTGTTCCCCAATACGGCCTGACTTTAAAAAGCGCCCAATCCTATGATTCGCATTATAAATGGGCAGCGGCATATTGTACGGTAACCGATCAAGGCCAATATTTAATCAAACCGTTCTACGGGCGAACAAAAAAACGAGGTTGACCCCGAAAGAGCAAATTGTCAAGATTTCATCTTATGTCCGAAAACTGCAAGAAACCGGTTATCCCCATATACCTAATTATTGTCAAACAATTCTGGAAGTTATTGAGTTTCTAGACATGGAAGACTCTATTACATGACGGAGTGGGTCGAAGGCCGAAAGCTTCAAACTGAGGAGCAAGATTACCATAGCTTGGGTCGTGTGCTTGCTTAATCCCTCGTTAATCCAAGCTCTACTAAAGGGTAATGGAGAAATAAAGCCCCTGCTTCCTGAGGATGCACGTTTAGATGCCATTCAGCGGATGGACCAATGGGCTAGAATGAACTAGGAGAAGATAAATTTAATTTAAAATCTATATGGGACACAAAGATGGCTATCGGGATTTTCCCCGATAGCCAATAGCTTGTACTAGGATCATTCCTCCGCCATGTTTTTTCAAGGCTTTGCTCCCCCATGCCTCATACTTATAGCGTTGTTCCTATCCTACCTATTGTATGATGTGCCCATATCTGACCATGATGAAGTTTATCGAACTTTCGTTTTTTATGTTGCAAGATTGTAACTTCCTCCATCACTCCTACAGGAGGCAGAGTATGTATAGAACGCCGAAGCCTATCGTGAAGGATTTAAGCTGTTCAAACGTTGGATTGAAGACTTGCTCAAACCTACAGACTTAACAACGTTATCGTTGGCATGGAACCTCCTGGCCACTACTGGTTTAGCCTAGCACGCTGGCTTGTCGATAAGGGCTTTGAAGCCGTTCTGGTTAATCCTCATCTCGTCAAAAAGAACAAAGAAAACCGGGATAATACACCGTCGACTTGAAAAATATTGTCTTAGACTGCCGCTGCTTTTATTGTGCTATATTCTCCCGTTAAAACCAGAACGTTTACGTCGATAATATTGTCTTCGTATTCACTAGTTCCATTTCCATAAACACATCCGCTCTTACATAGGGCATGGGCCTGATCTGCTCAACAGGAACGTGCTTGAATCCAACCGATTCATAAAGATGAACGGCGTTTGGTAGCTTGGTGCTGCTGCCTAAAAACAGCGATGTTGCGCCAAGCCCACGTGCGTGGTTAATGGCGGCATGAATGATCTTCCGTCCGTATCCGCGCCCCCGCAACTCGGGTGTAACGCTCATCTTCGAGAGCTCGAACACGCCAGCCCCAGTCGGCACGAGTGCAACGCATCCGACGATCGAATCGCCATCGCGTGCGATGAGTACGTCTCCTCCTCTATTCATGATGTTCTCCACCGGGTTATCAAGGATGACCCGGTCCGCCTCTTCGATGGTGAAGATTCGGGCGATCCATTCCTCGTTAAGTGTTTTGAAGGCCAGAGCTTCTTCGAGCGTCTGCATCGAAGTGATCGTGAGCACTGTTTCATGCATGCTATGTTTCCTCCTCTTGTTAACCTGCCGTTTAATTGTTAGTATTCCATTACATCGTCGCCTACAGCATCAGTCCTGTCATCAAATAAACAGCAAGTCATTGAAGCCATCGCCGCTCGTTTCATGGGTATGTCCTGCGGGTCTATCTGCCTTGTGCTTTATCGCCCCTTAATGTCATACAAGTGCTTGAGGCATGAGCGATGAGTTTACCGTTCTCGTCAGTAATATTACATTGGATGAACCCAATTGTTTGTCCCCGCTTATATAGCGTAGCATGAGCCTTTATTTTGGCGTTCCAAACAGGTCTAAAAAAGTTTACTTTCATCTCGATCGTGGTGAAGGTTTCGTCTTTTTGCAACGTAGAGCCGTAGGCAATGCCCATGGCCATGTCAGCAAGAATGGCAATGATGCCGCCGTTGCATGTGCCTTGCGGATTCGCGTGTTGTTCCGAAGCCTGCATTTCATACGTGGCCTCGCCATCTTCTACGTTAATTAGCATCAGTCCCATAAGGCGCTCAACGGGAGACTGCTCCAATTCTCCGTTCAGCACTTTCCGATAATGTTCAAGAATGGTCATTTTGCATATTCACCTGCTTCTTTCCTTTGTCTCTGAATCAAATTATTCATCACCAGCGCGATGATCACGATGAAGGTCCCTGCAAACTGCAACCTTCCGACTTCAACGCCCTGGAGGGCACTGATCGTGACTGTCGTAACAGGGACGATATTCATAAATAGCATGCCGTTCTCCGGCTTCAAAATTTTATTGCCGACGTTCCATGTGAACACGGCAAGCACGCCTGCGATCAAGATCATATACAGCAGTTCCGCCCCTACGTTTCCGATCCTCTCCGCGCTTGGCATCGTCAAGGTTCCGAAGACCGTTGCCGACAGCACGATTAAAATATTCATCAAGGATCCGAAGCACGTTGTCAAAGCGGTGTAGCGAAGCGGCGACCAGCCTGCAAATTGACTGCCACCCATCGTATAGACGACCCAGCATAGAGCACCGAGCATAATCAGCAGACTGGCGCCAATATGCTCTTTGGTTTGAACGATTAGGGAGGGATCTCCATTTGTTATGACTAGCATTGCGCCTGAAAGCGCAATGAAAATTGAAATAAAAGTAGACAGCTTGGGATTGCTTTTATTCATAGCCCAATTTACGCACGTCGTCATTAGTGGCATTAACGCCATGATAACGGAGGCAATGATTGCGCCTGACGGTCCGCCGAGCT
Organism: Paenibacillus sp. 1-18; assembly: GCF_000520755.1. Taxonomy (NCBI): domain Bacteria; kingdom Bacillati; phylum Bacillota; class Bacilli; order Caryophanales; family Paenibacillaceae; genus Paenibacillus; species Paenibacillus sp. 1-18. Next base: position 1,361 of record NZ_ASSB01000378.1, on the reverse strand, counting down.
GTTGTCCGACAAAGGTAAGAAAACCGAAGCCCGAAAACCCTGCAGTGCCAAAAAACAATAACTTCCACGATTTCCCCTCCAATCGGAGAACGTTCTTCCCTTCGAAAACGATCAGCATTCCCAGAAGAATGAGGCCAGCACATATGTAGCGAATCGTTGTGAAATAGAACGGATCGAGAACCTTCAAAGCAACTTGCATGACGGGAAACATACCTCCCCACGCCAACACAGGAATCAAACAATAGGTGATACCTGTTAGTAATGTGTTTCTGTTCATACTCAAAACCTTCTTTCTTGTGCTACGCGGATTTTCCGGCGGACTTGATCAGAACCTCCTTTTTTCCATCATAAACGAATATGAATAGAACAGATCGAGAAGACTAGAACAGAAGGCAGGAGTTCCTGTATAATAGAAACACATGTGCAAGTGCGTATTTAAGGGTTAATGGTATTTGGGGGGCAAAACATATGAAAAAAACAGTTCTTTCAAGCGGATGTGCAGGCAAACTGTTTGAACAAATCTATGACTATATTCTGGATCGGATCCGTCGAGGAGAATGGAAGCCGCGTGAGAAGCTTCCCTCCATCCGCTCGCTGGCGATGGAATTCAATGTGCATCGACTGACGGTCTTTAAAGCTTATCAGCTACTGAAGGAGAATCGGATCGTCGAAGCGAAAGACAAATCCGGCTATTATGTGAGACCGGACAGCAGTCTTCCTGTAGATTCGCTGAATAATCCGATCATTTCCGCTTACGTACATGAAAGCCATCTTTCTGAAATCCATCAGGTGGAAGCCGAATATGTACTGTCGAGATCGCTGCTCGACCCGAACCTGCTCCCCAATCTTTATTTTTCGGAGTATGTGAAGCAAGTGTTCGATTTGTATCCCAAAATGCTCGGCACCTACTTTACCGCGCAAGGAGACCAGGAACTGCGGGATGCGTTGTGCCGTTACTTTACCGATTGCCATAGGTTTCACTTGTCTGCAGACGAATTATTGATCACTTGCGGATCGCAGGAGGCCATGGATTTGGTTGCCAGAGCACTGGTCAAGCCGAGAGATGCCGTTATGTTGGAGCGTCCTACCTACAGCACGGCGATTGATATTTTCAGAAGGCAAGGCGCAGCTATCGTTCCGGTTGAGATCTACCCGTACGGCTACGATCTGGAGCAGGTAGAGAAGCTGATGCAAGCCTACAAGCCGCGGCTGTTTTATCTGAATCCCACCTTTCAAAGTCCAACAGGCTATATCGTACCCGCCGAACAAAGGAAAAGGCTCGTTGAGCTTGCCGAGCGGTATCAATGTCTGCTATTAGAGGACGATCCTTACCGCGACATTTATTTTGGCGAAGAGCCGCC
>NZ_ASSB01000377.1:0-1762 GCF_000520755.1 Paenibacillus sp. 1-18 | reverse complement strand
CTTCATCGTCGCTTCAGCCAGCCGAGCCTTCTCTCCCCAATAGCCGTCATAGCGTTCCACGACCAAGGATTGATCCTTGTTGAATGCTTTGATTTTAAAAGCACCGGTCATCGCAGGATAGCTCTGCTCATCTTTCATAGATGCCACGTCCAGCACAATCGTTGACGGATCAGCCAGATTGGACACCAACGCCGCGTTCGGCTGGTTTGTCGTAATTTTCAAAGCCAACGGGCCGCTTACGTCAATGGACTTCACATCCAGTAAATCCTTTGCCAGATGGCTCTTCTCGATAGAGCGCAGCAGGGAAGCCTTCACGCTTGCTGCATCCATACGCTTTCCATTGTGAAAAGTAACCTTATCCTGCAAGCTGAACGTCCAGACGGTAGGACTGTCCTGCTTCCATCCTTTCGCCAGCCAAGCCACAGGTTCCAACTTTTCATTCAAACGGACAAGTGTCTCACCTGCACCGGATCGCATAACATCCCAGCTATTATCTCCATGTGGGTCAACGCCTGACGGCTTCCAGGTGTACGCCATCACCAGCTTTTTATCCGCTGCGTTCTGTTGGATAGGTGTCTGCCCGTTCTTGGTAGAGTCGGCCGTTTGATCGGGTGTGGAGCATGCTGCCAGAGCCATTACGGCCATAAGCAGCATCAATCCCGTACATATAAACCGTGAACGCCTCCTACGATTGCTTATCATTTTATTAGTCCCCTCCATCTTGTAATACCATCTATATCTAACGCAAAAAAAGCATCCCCGACCGCATGATCAGCAGTCAGAAATGCTTTCATTATAAAATGCCAAAGCTCACCCTCAGCACCCTCTAAAAAAGGGGGATCGGTCGGTTTCAGACATTCCGTATGCAGCACGCCTAACCACCTCCCCAGCATCCCGTGGGTCTGACAGTGATGTTAAAACAGGCAGGTCTCCTGACTCCAGGCTTGTCCTTCAGGCCTTCCCGGTTCTTCACAGTTCCAGTGGCTATTCCGAAAGCTACAGCATGCTCCTGCTGATACCTGTATACAGTGGCGGGTCCGTGTCGGAATCTACCGAACTTCCCTTTTAAGCGAACACATACGGAAACCACTACAAGTCTCAACGAAACCCTGTAGATGGAAAGTACGGTTCACACCTGTTCTCTTCCTTTATTCCTTTATATTACGATTTAGGATTATCTTATTTTGTTGTTACAGGCTTGTCAACAAATGCAGCATAATAATTTAAATTTGAATGATACGATGAGAATCAAGGCTGTGGATCACCACCACGGCGCGCTGCATAACTAATGTTAATGCAAACGAAACCCACCGTTAGGCCCCAACCTAATTACGCGGTGGGTTTTCGCTTGTTCCGAAATTTTTACACCTGTCTCTTCCTACCACTCTAGCAATTCCTTCCAGTAGATTATCAAGCCCCTAATATTCATTTGAGAAATACCTTCAACTTCTTGGCTCTTGCTAAACTATCAATTCCAGCGTCACAAGGCTATCAATAAATGTCGTATATATCCAACTAATGGGCTATTGCTAATACAAATACAGATAAATATATTCATATATTCCATAAAAAGGTTGACAATGTTGATAGACTTGTTTATGCTATTTTACGGATTTACAATTTTTTCAAGGAGGTGCTTTGTATGAAAGTAAAGTTTCTACCACAAGCTTTTCTTGCTGCAACGTTAGTCATCTCTTGGGGAGTCGCCAGTCCAGCAATCTCCCATGCTGAGAAAGGGGGAAAAATCCCTGACCAGATGTTG